>NZ_MUYZ01000038.1:0-35310 GCF_003013775.1 Micromonospora sp. MH33 | reverse complement strand
CCGACCGGGCCCTGCTGGCCGCCGCCGCGTCCGGCCGCCCGGCCGAGGTGCTGCTGGTCACCGCGCCCGGCCGGTCGCTGCGCCCGGCGCTGACCGCGGCCGGCTTCCCGCTGGTCACCGAGGTCGAGCTGGTGCCGGCCGACGGCGGGCCGGCCCGGCTGCTCGGCTACGCCACCGCCTCCGACCGGGGCCTGGAGACGGTCAAGGACGCCCTCTGGGCGGTCGACGAGTACGCCGGGGTGCGCTACCGCGACCCGGCCGATCCGGCGGGGCGGCTGCTCGACATCAGCCTCGATCCCGAGCCCGGCCCGCTGCGCCGCGAACTGCTGGCCGAACTCGCCCGGTCCGGTCCGCGTACGGTGACCGAGCTGCGCCGCTTCGCCGCCACGTCGACCGTCTACCGGGCCGCCGACGCGAACCGGGCGCTCGCCTCGCTGCTCGCCGCCGGCGCGGTGACCCGCGACCCCGGGCACGGCCGCCTCGGTGGCGACGTGGTGATCAGCGCCGGTTCGGGCGGGGTCGCCGGGTCATCTGCTTGACCACGATGGACGCGCCGGTGGCGATCACCCCGATGCTGAAGACCATCTGCGCGCAGACCACCACCCGGGCGATCTGCCCCTCCGCGTTGACGTCGCCGTAGCCGACCGTGGTCAGGGTGGCCAGCGCGAAGTAGAGCGCGTCGACCCGGGTCCGCAGGCCGACGAACTCGCCGGGGCGGCTGTTGGCCACCACGTAGTCGGCGAGGGCGAAGACCAGCAGCCCGGCGATGAGCGCGACGGCGAGCCGGATCAGCGCCCGGATCTCCGCGTCGCCGGTCGGCTGGGTGGCGGCGAGCTGGCGGCGTACCTGGCCGGTGACCAGGAACGCGACCACGACCACCAGGACCAGGGTGCCGGCGGAGCGCAGGGCCAGCCGCAGGCCGTTCGGGTCCGGCTCGACGGGGACGACGAAGTAGGCGAGCAGCAGCAGCGCGACGGCCACCGCGGCCCGCCGCCGCTCCCGCCGGAAGGACTGGTCCGCCACTCCGCGATTCTCCGCCCGGACGGGCTGCCCGTCGGCGGAACGGCGAAGCCCGGACGTCGAGCGGGGTGCCGGTGAACCACCGGCACCCCGCTCGACGTCGGGGCGTCACGCCCGGGTCTTGTCCTGCTTCCAGGAGAGCGGCCCCGGCAGGTCCACGCGGTGGGCGCGGGTGTTGGAGTTCCACGACCACCGACCGATCTTGATGCTCCACGACGAGAAGCCGTTCTCGGTGAAGTGAAGGATCACCGGACCGTACTTCTTGCGCTTGCGGAACTGGATGCCCATGGGGTCCTCCTTCGTCTCCCTGCGTCTGCGGGATCGAACATGCCCGAAAGGGCGGTTTGCGAAACCCGGTCGGATCCGGTCTGGACGATGCCCGTCCCGCCCGCCACAATCTCTATTCAACGGGTAGGTGTTAAGGGGCGGTAAATGCTGGTGGCGACGGGTCGTAACAATGCCAGCGACACAGGTCTCACTCTATGGAAGAGCATTGACCGGCGCGCAGATCGGTCGGCAACATGAGGTCATGTCGCAGCGGGACGAGCTTCTCCTCACCGCTCGCGTGCACGTCGACCTGGTCCGGCACGCGAGCGCGCTCTGTTGAGCTGACCGCTCTCGGTCGTCGTATCTCCTCCGCTCGTCCGCTCCCGTCGCCGGCGCATCGTGGCCCGGCCGGCAGCGGCGCGCTCACGCGCCCCTCGCGGGCCCTCGCCACCGCATCGTGGACAGATCAGGAGACCTCTCCATGCCCTCGACCCGTCAGTCGCTGCGGCGTACCGTCGCCGCCGCCGTCACCCTGCTCGCCCTCACCGCCGCCACGGGCTGCGGCGCCGACGCCGCCGCCGGCGGCCGGCAGACCACCCAGCTGCGCTACCAGGGCTCGGTCGGCCAGGTGACCCTCCCCGAACTCGCCGCCGACCTCGGCTACCTCGGCGACGTCAAGCTCAAGTGGATCGGCAACGTCACCGGCGGCCCCGCCGACATCCAGGCCACCGCCACCGGCCAGACCGACTTCGGCGGCGCCTTCAACGGCGCCATCGTCAAGCTCCGGGCCGCGAACGCCCCGATCACCGCCGTGGTCGCCTACTACGGCTCCGACGCCCAGACCTTCCAGGGCTACTACGTCCTTCAGGACAGCCCGATCCACGGGCCCCGCGACCTGATCGGCAAGAAGGTCGGCATGAACACGCTCGGCGCGCACGCCGAGGCGGTGCTCAAGACGTGGCTGGCCAAGGGCGGCCTCACCCCGGCCGAGATCGCCAAGGTCGAGCTGGTCGCGCTGCCCCCGGTCAACATCGAGCAGTCGCTGCGGCAGCGGCAGATCGACGTCGCGGTGCTCGGCGGCGTGATCCGGGACAAGGCCGTCGCCGCCGGCGGCGTCCGCACCGTCTTCACCGACTACGAGCTGCTCGGCGCGTTCAGCGGGGGCAGCTACGTCTTCCGGGACGACTTCATCAGGCGCAACCCGGAGACCGTCCGGGCGTTCGTCACCGGGGTGGGCAAGGCCATCGAGTGGGCGCGGACCCAACCCCGGGAGACCGTCATCGCCCGGCTGGAGTCCATCATCGCCAAGCGCGGCCGCAACGAGGACCCCTCGCTGGTGAGGTACTGGAAGTCCAGCGGGGTGGCCGGGAAGGGCGGTCTGATCAGCGACCGGGAGTTCGCCACCTGGATCGACTGGCTGGCCGACGCCGGTGAGCTCAAGGGCGACCGGCCGAAGCCCGCCGACCTCTACACCAACAGGTTCAACGAGTTCGCCACCGCCGGCGGTGGCGCGTGAGCACCGACAAGATCCTTTTCGACCGGGTGACGAAGGTCTTCCCGGGCCGGCGGGGCAGCGGCGGCGCGGTCACCGCGCTCGACGAGCTGACCCTCGGGGTACGCCCCGGCGAGTTCCTGGTCGTCGTCGGTCCCAGCGGCTGCGGCAAGTCCACCCTGCTCGACCTGCTCGGCGGGCTCTCCACCCCGACCGGCGGGCAGGTGCTGGTGGACGGCCGCCCGGTCACCGGGCCCGGCCTCGACCGGGGCATCGTCTTCCAGCAGTACGCGCTGCTGCCCTGGCGCACCGCCGCCGGCAACGTCGCGTTCGGACTGGAGGCCAAGGGCGTGCCGCGCGCGGAGCGCGCCGACCTCATCACCCACCACCTCGACCTGGTCGGGCTCGCCGGGTTCGCCGACCGCTACCCGCACGAGCTCTCCGGCGGCATGAAACAGCGGGTGGCCATCGCCCGCAGCCTCGCGTACGACCCCGACGTGCTGCTCATGGACGAGCCGTTCGCGGCGCTCGACGCGCAGACCCGCGACTCGCTCCAGGACGAGCTGGTCCGGATCTGGCAGGCCACCGGCAAGACCATCGTCTTCATCACCCACGGCATCGACGAGGCCGTCCACCTGGGCCAGCGGGTCGCCGTGATGACCTCCCGCCCCGGGCGGATCAAGGAGGTCATCGAGATCGAGCTGGGCGACCGGGAGGCCGAGGAGGACGTCCGCTCCTCCGACGCCTTCCGGCACCACCGGCACCAGATCTGGACGCTGCTGCGCGACGAGGTGCGGGCCGCCCAGTCCGCCGTACGAGAGGAGGCCCGCGTTGGTTGACATCGCCGAACGGCCCGCCGCCACGGCGGCCCGGCCCGCAGTGTCCCCGGCGGCCCCCGCCGCCGCGCCCGCCCTGCCCGGACGGCTGCTCGGGCTCGGCGGCCGGGCCCTGCACCGCAGCGTCGCCCTGCTGGCCCTGGCCGCGGTCTGGGAGACCGCACCCCGCGCCGGGCTGGTCGACCGGGTCTTCCTGCCCCCGCTGTCCGAGGTGCTGACCGCCTGGTGGACGCTGCTGCGCAACGGGCAGCTCGCCGACCACGTCGGCGCGAGCCTGACCCGCTCGCTCACCGGGCTGGCCCTGGCCGTGGCCGCCGCCATCCCGCTCGGCCTGCTGATCGGCTGGTACCGGCCCCTCGCCGACCTGCTCAGCCCGCTGCTGGAGGTCTTCCGCAACACCGCCGCGCTGGCGCTGCTGCCGGTCTTCGTGCTCATCCTCGGCCTGGGCGAGACCTCCAAGATCGCCCTGGTGGTCTACGCCTGCTCCTGGCCGATCCTGCTGAACACCATCGCCGGGGTGAAGGGGGTGGATCCGCTGCTGGTCCGCTCGGCCCGCTCGATGGGGCTCAACCACCTGCGGCTGTTCCAGAAGGTGATCCTGCCGGCGGCCGTGCCGACCATCTTCACCGGCGTCCGGCTCGCCGGGGCGTACTCGATCCTCGTGCTGGTCGCCGCCGAGATGGTCGGCGCCAAGGCGGGGCTCGGCTACCTCATCAACTACGCCCAGTACAACTTCGCGATCCCCGACATGTACGCCGGGATCATCACGATCTCCGCCATCGGCCTGGTCGTCAACCAACTCCTCGTCGCCGGGGAACGCCGCTTCTCCACCTGGCGCGTCGACGTCACCGCCTGAGAGGAATCCCCATGTCCCGAACCCTGCACCTCAACGCGTTCCTGATGGGTGTCGGCCACCATGAGGCGGCCTGGCGGCACCCGCGTACCGACCCGGGCCGGGTCGCCGACGTGAAGCACTTCCAGGAGCTGGCCCGGATCGCCGAGCGGGGCACCCTCGACTCGGTGTTCCTCGCCGACGGGCTCGCCGTCGGCCCGGCCGTCCGGCACAACATCCAGGCCGTCTTCGAGCCCCTTACCCTGCTCGCCGCGCTGGCCACGGTCACCGAGCACATCGGCCTGATCGCGACCGCCTCCACCACCTACAACGAGCCGTTCAACCTGGCCCGCAAGTTCGCCTCGCTGGACCACCTCAGCGGCGGACGGGCCGGCTGGAACATCGTCACCTCCGCGCAGGCCCGGGAGGCCCGCAACTTCAACCTCGACGACCACCCGGAGCACGCCGAGCGGTACCGGCGGGCCGCCGAGTTCGTCGACGTGGCGATCAAGCTCTGGGACAGCTGGGAGGACGATGCGCTGGTCCTCGACACCGCGGCCGGCGTCTTCGCCGACACCGACCGGGTGCACGAGATCGCGCACCACGGCGAGCGGTTCCGGGTGCACGGGCCGCTGAACACCCCCCGCCCGCCGCAGGGCCGGCCGCTGCTCGTGCAGGCCGGCTCGTCCGCCGACGGCGTCGCGTTCGCCGCCCGCTACGCCGAGGCCGTCTTCACCGCCCAGCAGACCCTCGCCGACGGCCAGGCGTTCTACGCCGAGCTCCGGCGCGCGACGGTCGCCGCCGGCCGGGACCCCGACGGGGTCAAGGTGCTGCCCGGCATCGCGCCGGTGATCGGGGGTACGGAGTCCGAGGCCCGTGCCCTGGCCGACGAGCTGGAGGCGCTGATCGTGCCCGAGCACGCCCTCGCCCAGCTCTCCGGCATGACCGGTCTCGATCTCACCGGGCTGCCGCTGGACGGGCCGCTGCCCGACCTGCCCGACGTCTCCGCCGTGCAGTCCCACCAGAGCCGCTACCAGCTCGTGGTCGAGCTGGCCCGCCGGGAGAAGCTCACCATCCGGCAGCTCATCGGCCGGCTCGGCGGGGGTCGCGGGCACCGGGTCGTCGCCGGCACCCCGGAGCAGATCGCCGACCAGATCGAGCTCTGGTTCACCCAGGGCGCCGCCGACGGCTTCAACGTCATGCCACCCCTGCTGCCCCACGGACTGGAGGCCTTCGTGGACCACGTCGTTCCGCTGCTGCGCCGGCGCGGCCTGTTCCGGCACGAGTACGCCGGCCGTACCCTGCGCGAGCACTACGGGCTGCCCCGCCCCGCGAGCACCTACGCCGCCGGAGAGCTGGTGACCGCGTGACCACCGTGGACCGGCCCGGTGCCGGCACCGTCGAGCTGCGTCCCGTTGACGCCGACACGTTCCGCGGCCTGCTGCGCCGTCAGGCGTCCACGGTCACCGTGGTCACCACGCCCGGCCTGTCCGGCGGCCGGCACCTGCCGTCGCTGCCCCCGGCCGGCTTCACCGCCACCTCGTTCACCTCGGTGTCGCTGGACCCGCCGCTGGTCTCCTTCTGCCTGGGCCGCGAGTCGTCGAGCTGGCCGACGGTGGCCCGCGCCGAGCACGTGGCCGTGCACCTGCTCGCCTCCGGCCAGCAGGAGGTGGCGCGGATCTTCGCCACCAGCGGGATCGACCGGTTCGCCGCCCACCCCGGCTGGGAGACCGGCCCGTTCGGGGTGCCGCTGATCGGCGACGCCCTGGCCGTGCTGCTCTGCCGGGTGGTCCGCCGGATCGAGGCCGGCGACCACACCCTCGTGCTCGCCGAGCCCCTGGCGCTCGGCGCGGGCGAGGACGGCGACCCGCTGGTGCACCACCGCGGCGGCTACACCACCACCCTCGGCGCCTGGCCGGAGACGTGGTGAGCGCACCCGCCGGCGAACTGCTCGCGCTCGACCGGGCCGCCCAGGACCTGCTGTTCCGGGCGGCCCGGACGGCCAACGCGTTCACTGACGAACCGGTCGACGAGGAGCAGGTCCGGGCGATCCACGACCTGGTCCGTCACGGCCCGACCGCGCTGAACGCCCAGCCGCTGCGGGTGCTGCTGCTGCGCTCGGCGCCGGCCCGGGCCCGGCTGCTGCCGTACCTCAGCGCCGGCAACCGGGACAAGACGGCGGGGGCGCCGCTGACCGCGGTGCTCGCCGCCGACGTGGACTGGCACGACCGGCTGCCCGAGCTGTTCCCGCACCGGCCCGGCGCGCGGGACTGGTTCGCCGGCGACCGGGCCGGCCGCGAGGCCCAGGCCCGGTTGAACGCGGCGCTCCAGATCGGCTACCTGCTGGTCGGGGTACGCGCCGCCGGGCTGGCCGCCGGCCCGATGGCCGGGTTCGACGCGGCCGGGGTGGAGCGGGAGTTCTTCCCGGACGGCCGGCACCGGGTGCTGCTGCTCATGAACATCGGCCGGCCGGCGCCGGACGCGTGGCGGGAGCGGCTGCCCCGGCTCGACTACGCCGAGGTGGTCGACACCCTCTGAGGCGTCAGCGGGGCTCCCAGGCGTCGGGGCGGGCGATCAGCTTGCGGACGTGGCCGGGGAGCTTCCCGCTGGCCATCTCGGCCAGGCTCACCTCGTCGACCACCTGCCGGACGGCGGCACGGACGGCCACCCAGAGCCGCGGCAGGTTCTCCGCCGCGCCCTCGTACCGCGTCTCCTCGGGGCGCAGCCCGCGTACCCCGGCGAGCGGGCCGTCGACGGCGCGCAGGATCTGCCCGATGGTGATGTCGCGCGGCGGCCGGGCCAGGGTGTAGCCGCCCTCGGCGCCGCGCTGGGCCCGGACGATCCCGGCCCGGCGCAGGTCCGCCAGGACCGCCTCGAGGAACTTGCGGGGCATGTCCTGCTCCGCCGCGATGGCCTGGGTGGACAGCAGGGTGGGGTACGCGGTGGCCAGGCTCAGTGCGGCCCGGACCGCGTAGTCGCCGCGCGCGGAGATCTGCACCCTGCCATCATGCCCGGACGGCGGGGGCGGGGGAGTCGGCGGGCGGGCGAGGGCGCACCATGCGGACGGGCAGCGGTTGCTCCCGGGCGGCCCGGAAGGCCCCGGGGCTCACCCCGACCTCGCGGGTGAAGAAGCGACCGAAGTTGGTCGGCTCGGGGAAGCCGAGCCGCCGGCCGATCCGGGCGATCGGCTCGTCGGTGGCGGCGAGCAGCCGGCTGGCCTGCAACGCCACCCGCTCGTCGATCACCTGCTTGGCGCTGCGGCCGGTCACCGCCAGGCAGGCCCGGGTCAGGGTACGCACCGAGCAGCCGAGCTGGGCCGCGTAGTCCTCCACCCGGCGGGTGTGCCGGTAGCCGCGCTCCACCTCCCGGCACAGCCGCCGGAAGGTCTCCGTCTCGGCCCGCGGCGTGGCCCGCTCCTCGCCGCCCGGGAGCAGGCTCAGCCGCAGCAGCAGCACGGCGAGCTGGTGGCGCAGCAGCGCCGCGGCGGCCGGGATTTCGGCGTGCCGGTCGGCGTCCACCGCCAGCTGGGTCACCTCGCTGATCACCGCGTCCTCGTCCTCCCCGGCGAGCTGCCGGTACGCCGGCACCGCGTCCGGGTCGACGTTGAGGCCGCGCAGCGTCTCCGGACCCCAGCGCACCACGGTCGCGTCGAGCTGCGGGCCGAGGCAGCGCAGCACCTGTCCGGGGCGGGCCCGCAGCAGCGTGCCCGGGCGGCAGGGCAGCGCGCGGAAGTCCAGCTCGGCGCTGCCGTGGCCGTGGGTGACCAGGATCAGCAGGTCGGCGTCGAGCAGGACCGGCCGCGACCAGCCGGACGCGGGCGCGAGGTCGCTGAGCGCACCGGTGACGATCTCGTCGGTGTCCACGCCGGGCGCGGCCAGGTCGGTGCGGGTGGCCGGGGAGGGCTGACCGGTAGTGACCATCGTCCCGACGGTAACCGCCCGCCGCGCACCTTGCATCTCGACGGTTTCGGCCGGTCTTGTCGGCACTGACCGGGGACGGTTAGGTTACCGATCGGTAGCGCCCGGGCTGGCCCGACCGGCCCGCGGCCCCGCACACCGGCGATGGGATGGGCATGACGGATCTGTTCTCGGTCGAAGGCAAGACGGTCCTGGTCACCGGCGGCTCACGGGGGATCGGCCTGATGATCGCCCGGGGCTTCGTGCGGGCCGGCGCCAAGGTCATCATCTCCTCGCGCAAGGCCGACGTGTGCGAGGCCGTGGCCAAGGAACTCTCCGCCGAGGGGCACTGCGAGGCGATCCCCGCCGACCTGGGCGACGACGAGGGCGCGCTCGGGCTGGCCCGGGCCGTGCGGGAGCGCACCGACCGGCTCGACGTGCTGGTCAACAACGCCGGCGCCACCTGGGGCGCGCCGCTGGAGTCGTACCCGGAGACCGCGTTCGACAAGCTCTGGGCGGTCAACGTCAAGGCCGTCTTCCGGCTCACCACCGCGCTGCTGCCGGCGCTGCGCGCGGCAGCCGGCCCCGACGACCCGGCCCGCGTGATCAACATCGGCTCGATCGACGGCATCCGGGTGCCGTGGATGGAGGTGTACGCCTACTCGGCGACCAAGGCGGCCGTGCACATGCTCACCCGCAGCCTCGCCCACCAGCTCGCCGGCGAGCAGATCACGATGAACGCGATCGCGCCGGGGCCGTTCGAGAGCAAGATGATGGCCTTCGCGCTGGACGACCCGGCCTCCCGGGCGGCCATCGAGCAGCAGGTGCCGCTGGGCCGGATCGGCCGCCCCGAGGACATGGCGGGCACCGCGATCTACCTGTCGTCGCGGGCCGGCGCGTACCTCACCGGGGCGGTGATCCCGGTCGACGGCGGGATCACCACGCACGGCTGAGCCGCTCGCGGCGTACCCCTGCACTGACGGGCCGGGGCCGCGCGGACTCGGCAGATCCGCGCGGCCCCGGTGTGCCGTGTCAGCGGCCGGCGAGCAGCCGGTTCACCGCCGTGTCGACGTCCAGGTGCTCGGCCTCGCGGCCGCGCGGGACGACGACGTAGGTCCGGCGCAGGAAGCGCACGAGCACGCTGCGCGGGACCTCGAAGAGGGCGTTGCCGTCCGGGGACGACAGCGCGAGCGCGACGAAGTCGCCGCGCGGGGTGGCCCACGGCCAGACCCGGACGTCGCCGATGCCGGCCGGCTCGTCGAGCCCGGTGACCAGCAGTTCGCGGGCGAACGACCAGCTCACCGCCTCGCCGCCGGCGGATTCGGCGTGGAACAGGACATGGACCGCATACGGGTCAGCAGGGTCGTAACGCAGACTGGCACGCACCGGCAAGGCGGTGGCGTCAGGCGCGACGAGCCTTAGCGACGTCTCGACCTCTACGGTCGTCGGTCGGATGACACTCATGGACGTTCTCCCCCCGGCACCGCTGCGGAACGCGCGTGTCCCGCTTTTCCCATACTCAGGTGCTGCTCCTGGCTACGCTCCGCCATACGCTGACTTCACCCAGTGGTGGGAAGGGGGTCGGAAAGCCTTCGAGAACGTGAAAGTTCTTGTAGGATTTCCGCTTCCGCCCGATCCGTCATCCCGCCCGGCAACGGGTGGTTCAGTCGTCGACTTACTCCGGTAACGTCCAGTCCTCAGCGAGGGTGACGGTCCCGGGCGACACTGGGGGTGGAAATGGTCACGAGGGGTTCCTCGGTGGCAGCGAGGACCACGGCCGGCCCGCCGAAAGGTGCGGCCCGAGCAGCCGAAAGTCGGGGGTACGAGGTGCCTGTCGAAGGGGGTCCGCGGACCGCTCTCGTGGAGCGGCGCCAGGCGGGATGGCGGGGGCGCCTGCACACCACCCTCGAACTGATCCGGGCCAACCCCACCGGCCGGGTCGCCCTCAAGATCTTCATCGGCGTGCTCGGCGCCGTCGTCGTCACCATCGGGGTCGCGCTGATCCCGCTGCCCGGGCCCGGCTGGCTGCTGGTGATCGCCGGCCTCGGCGTCTGGGCCGTCGAGTTCCATTGGGCGCGGCGGCTGCTCGCCTTCACCCGCCGGCACGTCAACGCCTGGACCCGCTGGGTCACCAGCCGGTCGCTGCCCGTGCGCTGCGCCCTGGGCGCCGTCGGGCTGGTGTTCGTGTCGGTAGTGGTGTGGCTGTCGCTCAAGTACAGCCTCGGCATCGACCTCGTGGCACGGACGCTGCACTACCTCGCGACGCACTGAGACCCGGTTTTTGGTCCGCGCTCTCGATCAGGTAGAGTCATCGGCGCTGAGGGCGATTAGCTCAGCGGGAGAGCGCTTCGTTCACACCGAAGAGGTCACTGGTTCGATCCCAGTATCGCCCACGATGAATATAGGCAGGTAAGAAGCCCGTCACCGCAACCGCCGGTAACGGGCTTCTCCGCTGTTGCCCCTTAAATTGGGAGCAGATTGGGAGCAGACCGCTCCCTGGCGCACCGACGCCAAGCCGGCATGGCCAACGCTCGGCTCGTGCCACTCGTTGACAGTCGAAACACCAGGCACGGCTGGTGTCACGCGGAATCAACTCAGCTGCTCAGGACCGACATGCCGTGCGCCCCGGCGACCAGCTCTGCGCGCCGTCGTGCTGGAGCGGCAGCTTCGTCAGGACGTCGATGTGGACACAATGGCGTATTACAGCCCGGTCTGTAGCTGTGAGCTCGCCGTAGGCTTCGAGGAAGCTCGTACGTAGATCTGGGCGCAGCGGCCAAATCTGGGTGGCGAGTCGTACGAGGTCGCGGGCGGCGAGGTCGTAGTGGCTGTGCTCGAAATCGATCAACCCGACGGTCCCGTCGTCGCTGTAGATCATGTTTCGTGGCATGAAATCCAAGTGGCATGGCATGGCGGGCAGGGGTGCGAGGTCCCGGAGGGCTCGCATGTGGGCGCGTACCTCGGCTCGGTAGCTCGCCGCGATCTGGTCTCCGGCGTGGTGGATCCAGTACTCGGCGCGTTCGGCGAGCCAGGCGGTCCAGTCTGGTTCGAGGCGGGGCGGTCCGGCGGCATGCAGCGTCTTGAGTAGCTGTCCTGCCTGCCGGTACGCCTTCTCCTCGGCCTCAGGGTCGAGCTGACGCTGGGTGAGCGGGACGCCTGGCAGGGCGGTCACCACGATCGCGGGCGGGTCGTCCGCTGCGGCGAGCAGGCGGGGTGCCCTGTCGCCGAGTGCGGGGATCCAGGTGCGGTAGGCGTGGACTTCCTGGATGTGGCGTTCCGGGCTGCGGTGCACCTTGACGATGACTTCACCGTGGGCGCCGGTCGAGGCGCGTAGTGCGCGGGTGCCGGCGTGGCCGGGATGCCAGGCGACGGGTGCTGCGTCGGCGTCGAGGAGGCGCTGGCAGAGGTTCAGGAGAAGGTTGAGGTCAGTCACCGTGGGTTCCTGAGGTGCCGGGTGTCGTTGTGGGTGACGAGCTGCCAGATGGTGCGGCCGAAGCGGTTGGTTGGTTGCTGCCACCGGGTGAGCGAGGCGTGGTTGGTGACGAAGCCGAGTCGAAGGCAGGCGTTCTGGGGAAGGCCGAGGAGCAGGGTGTGGGCTGCCTCGACGGTTTCGCCGTGGGCGGCAATGAGGATTCGTTCGCCGTTGTGTCTGGCGAGGATCTTCTGGAGGGTGGTCGCTGCCCGGTCGAGGTACTGGTTCCAGGTTTCGGAGCCGTGGGCGTACGGGTGGTCGGGAGCGTGCTGGGGCGGTCCCTGGAAGGCGGTCTTGACATCCGCCCAGGGCTGGCCGTCGGCGTTGCCATGGTCCGGGCCACGGAGTTCGGGTTCGATGGTGGCAGGCAGGTGTAGGGCTCGCGTGATGATCTCGGCGGTTTCGAGCACGCGAAGCCGTGGGGTGGCGTAGAAGGCGGCGTATGGCCGGTGTGAGTGCTCGTCGGCCAGGCGGGCGGCGAGTTGTACGACCTCATCGCGGCCGAGGGCGGTGAGTCCGGTGCAGCCGCGTTCGCCGCCGACGATGCCGGCGACGTTGCAGGCGGCTTCGCCGTGGCGGGCGATGACGAGTTCGGTGGTGGGGACCATCCGGGGGCTCCTTGCGGTGTGGTCAGCTCCGTGAGAACGGATCGGGCCAGGGCCGGACAGCGGGCCAGGGGTGCCGGTAGCCGTTGCGGCCGAGGTAGCGGAGTGTCAGCAGGTGGTGCAGCTCGGCGAATTGGTGCAGGTCAGCGGCGTGGAACGGATGGGGTGCCGCTGCGGCACGGTAGGCGTCAACGCAGTAGGCGAGGGTCTGTTCGTCGAGGCGGCCGTAGGTCATGGAGGCGGTGACGAGCAGTCCGGCGAGGTCGTAGCCGAAGGGGGCGAGGGTCAGGTCGTCGAAGTCGACGACGGCGATGTCTTCGCCGTCCACGAGGTAGTTCCGAATGTTCGGGTCCTTGTAGAAGGCTGTTGGCGGGCTGGGGCGATCGAGTAGGGTGCCCACTGCCGCCGCGTCGACGCCCGCGGCAGCGGCAGCGCGGTGCAGGGCCGCGCGGCGTGGGTTGGCGAAGTCCGGGATCACCAACCCGGTCGCCGTGGTGTGGGGTTGGTTGAGCCGGGCCGCGTGAAGTTCGCGCCCGTGTGCGGCAGCGTGCAGGCGGCCGAGCGTCGCTGCTACCCGTGGCAGGTCAGCGACCTCCAGTGTGTGCCCCGGCAGGCGCTCGAAGATCAGATGCCGCGCGTCGCGCGCCAGTAGGCGCGGGAGGCGTACATCGGCGTCCAGGCTGGTGAGCCAGGCGTGATGGGCGGCAGCGGCGGAGCAGCGCTCCGGGTCGTCGTATCGCTTGACGAAGATCCCGCCGCTCATAGCCGTACCGCCACGGCGAAGCTGACGGTGGACCGCGCCGTGTATGGCGGAGCCGGCAGCCGTTGCCGCAGGATCGCGGCGAGGGCGACGGCTCCGCCCGCCGGGGTGATCCGGTATTTCGGTGTGGTGGCGAGATACTGAGCCAGGTGTGCCGCGTCGGCGAAGCGGAAGACATGTTCTTCATGCCGAATGTCGAGCACGGTCAGGCTGGTGGTGGCGATCTCGTGCAGGTTGCCGCTGTGGAAGCTTTCGTAGAGGCTCGGTCGTTGCCTGGCGTGCGGGTCGAGACCGGCGGCATGGACGAGATGGTCGAATTCGACGTAGCTGTCCAGCGATTTGGTGACCAGGACAGCGGTGCCGCCGGGGCGTAGGCAGCGGGCGATCTCCGCGACGGCGGTGGCCGGCGTCGGCGAGTGGTAGAGGCAGAACGCGGCGACCGCCGCGTCAGCTACCCGATTTGGCAGGGGTAGGTGGTGAAAGTCGGCGCGGACCACGGAGGCGGCAGCGCCGGCCTCGTCGAGGCGGTCGCGGGTGGCGGTCAGTAGCGCGGCTGAGGCGTCGACAGCGACGAGGCGGTGGGGACGGAGCCGGGTGGCCAAATGCAGGGCCGTGGTGCCGCGTCCGCAGCCGATGTCGAGTACCACCGGATCGGGTGGAAGCCGCGCGGCGAGCAGGTCGGCGATCGTGACGGCGGCATCCCGTCCGCTGATCTTGGCCTGGTGCAGGGCCTGGGTGCGGTGCACGAGCCGGGCGGCGCCGCGGTAGAGGTCGCCATGGACCAGTGCGCGGTCAAGGAACGGGTTGGCCGACATCGGTCGCCTCCCGTCCCGCTGTGGTTAAGGCAAGGGCTGGTGTTCGTCCCGCACGCGGTTGATCAATTGGTTGGCCTGCCGCCGGCTGGCGAGGGTGAGAAGCCGGACGTGAGGTCCGTGTTCCCGGACAAGGCTCTGTACCCGGGGGCGCATACTGCGCCGGTAGCCGAGGATGTACCGGACGAAGTTCCAGGTAATGCGGTCGTAGACGCCATCCTGGTGGTGTTGCCCGCCTCGGTAGCGCCAGCGCCGCTGGGCAATGCCCCACAGGCAGGTGGCGGCGGGTAGGTCGAGGAAGATGACAGTGTCCGCGGCGGCCAACCGGATGGGTAGGGTGCTGGCGTAGTTGCCCTCGATGATCCACCGTTCTCCGGCGACGAGTTTCTCCTGCTGGGCGGCGAACTCGTCCTGCGGCAACGGCTGCCACTGCTCGTCGTAGTAGACGGCGTCGAGGTGCGTCAGTGGCGCGTCGAGGATCTGGGCCAGCTGCCGGGCGATGGTGGATTTGCCGCTGCCGCCGCAGCCGATGATGGCGATCCTGTCCATGGGTCTCCAGGGTAGGTGTCCGGGGACGTCGCGCCGGGGCGACACGGTGAGTCATGATGCCACCGATTCCGGGTGACGCAGGAGGCGGTCGAGCACGTCCACCTGGGTGGAGAGCCGGAACGGGTCGAGGTGCCTGAGGCATTCGGCAATCAGCTGGACGTGCTCGCCGGTGCCGGCGATCTCGGTGAGCCAGCCGACGCGGTGTCGGACGTCGGTGGCGTTGTGGACGATCAGGGATGGCGGGACGAACGCGGCGCCGCATCGGACGTCGGCGGGGAGGAGCGGCGCGCAGCCGGCGAGGACGGCCTCGAAGATCCGCTGGGTCATCTGCCCGGCGGCGGCGTAGCGGGCGGGCAGCAGCAGGACGGTGGCGAGGGCCTCGGCGTAAATCTCGGCGACGCGGGGGAAGGCGATGCGGCCGACGAAGTACAGGTCGGGCCAGCGTGTGGTGTCGGTCCACTTGCCGGCGACCAGGTGAGGCAGTTGGGTCGCGGCGGGCGCCAAGTAGGTGTCGAAGGCGTCATCGCGGTCGTACTGGTTGCCGACGTAGACCAGCGGGGTAGACCGGGCCAGAGCGGCCAGCGCGGCGGGGTCGGCGGCGTCGATGGCCGCGTCGGCGACGGGGAACAGCAGCGGCACGGCGCCGGGCGTCGGGCGGAGGGCTGGTTCACACACGGTGACGTTGTGGGTACTGCGGAGCGGGTCCGTGGCGGGGAGCTGCCGGTCTTTGTCCCACAGGATGGTGGGAGTGCCGAGCTGGTGGGTGTAGTGGGCGAGCAGGTCCGCCTGGCGGTGCAGGTCGCAGGTGTGCCCGGGCCGGCCGCATGGAGTGGTGTTGCGGCCGGGGATGGGCCAGCGCCATTCGAGGAACAGCGCGTCGATGTCGGGTAGGCCGACGTCCCAGCCGTAAGGGCCGGTGAGGTCGTCCCCTGCCTCGCACAAGTCCCGGTTGAGCTGGAGGAAGACAATGGCGTGGCCGGCCGTGCAGAGTCCGTCGACCAGGGTCCGGCGGTGGCTGCGGCCTCCATCCGGGGTGTCGGTGATGCCGGGGCCGAGGAACCCCCAGAAGCTGTAGCCGATCCTCACTTCGTCACCCACCAGTCTCCGATGAGCAGCGCGTCGAGGCCGGATTCGACGAGGCAGTCGAGGGCCATGTCGGGTGTGCCGCAGATCGGCTTGCCCTTGATGTTCAACGAGGTGTTGATCAGGACGGGGTGTCCGGTGATCTCGCCGAAGGTGCTGAGGACGTCGGCGAGGAAGGGGTGCTGTTCGCGGGTGACGGTTTGCACCCGGGCGGTGCCGTTGATGTGCACGATTGCCGGTAGTTGGTCGCGGGTCAGGTCGGTTACGGGCGCGGCGAGCGACATGAACGGCGAGGGGTGGCGCAGGTGGACGTATTCGGCGGCTTTGTTGGCGAGGACGACCGGGGCGAACGGCCGGAACGGTTCGCGGAACTTGACGGTGGCGTTGAGTCGTTCGACTACACCGGCGTTCAGGGGCGAGGCGAGGATCGACCGGTGGCCTAGGGCCCGCGGCCCGGCCTCCAGCTCCCCGGTGAACAGCCCGACGATCTCGCCCTCGGCCAAGCGCCGTGCCAGGTGGTGCGCGGGTTCGGCCAGGCCGGCCGCGTGGAGACCGGGTCGGGGTGCGGCTGGCAGCGCCAGGCCGGGGTAGGCGGGGCCGAAGTAGCAACGCTGGGCGATGTCGACGGGCGGACGGCCGGTCACATCCAGCCAGGCTGCGGCTGCGGCGCCGATCGCGGTGCCCGAGTCACCGGGTGCCGGCGGTACATGTACCTCGTCGACGATGCCGGCCTGGGCGATGAGACCGGCCGCGACGCAGTTCATCGCGACCCCGCCGCCTAGGCAGAGCAGTCCGGATCCGCTCAAGTGGCGGGCCCGGGTCGCGAGATGCAGCATCACCTGCTCGGTGCGCTCCTGCAGGGCGCCGGCCAGGTCCGCGTGGACGGGCTCGACTGGCGCCGCCGGCGAGCGGGGCGGGCAGGTGGCGGCGGCGAAGGTGGGCGTGACTCGGCCGTAGCGGCTGGAGAGCACCCGCAGGGCGAGCAGTGCCGGATCGAGGGTGAACCCGTCCGCGGTGAGCCGGATCGCCCGGGACATCAGGGCCCGGAAGCGGGCCGGGTCGCCGAGTGCAGCCAGCGCCATCACCGTGCCTTCCTCATCGCCGCGTCGCCAGCCGAGGTGCTCGGTGATGGCCCCGTAGGCGTAGCCGAGGGACGCCGGATCGTTGATCGCATGCCGCAGGTCAAGGATGAGTCGCGGGCCGTCTCGGCGGGCGTGCCAGGTGGTGGTGGTCTGCAGCTCGCCGAGGCTGTCGACGATCACTACCGCTGCGTCGTTGACCCCGGAGGCGAGGAACGCGTACAGGGCGTGGGCGCGATGGTGCTGCACGGGCTGGAGGCGGGCGCGTGGGAAACGCTGGGACAGCTCCCGCATCCGGGCCTGGTTGCGGCGGTGAACGGGGGTGAAGCTGCGGGCACGCGCGAAAGCTCGAGTGCGGCTGGCGGGCTGCCGTAGGTGGGCGGGCAGTTGGCCCAGCGCGGACAGGTAGCGGCGCCCGTCGAAGTTGTACGCCACCGTGGTCACGTCCTGCGGCGACAGGCCCGCCTCTTCGAGTAGCCAGGTGACGGCATGCGCCGGGTACGCCTTGCTGTGTTTGATCCCATCGAGGCGTTCCTCCTCGACGAAGCCGACCAGGTGGCCGTCGACCAGTAGCGCCGCCGCCGAGTCATGCGTGTACGCGCATAGCCCGAGCACCACGCTCGCGGTCATGACAGGTGCCCGGAGGGGAGCGTTGCCGGCGTGAGGTGTTCGTACCAGGCGGTGAGGGCGGTGCCGAGCGGGCCGGGCGTGTGGTGGGCGAGCTTGCGCGCCTGGTCCCGCTCGCCGGTCTTCCAGACTCGATAGCCGGCCAGCACGCGCCCGAACGTGTCCCATGGGCTGCCGTCCCTCAGGCTGCTCTCGCCGGAGATGACCTGCGTGAGGACGGCATCCAAGCTGGTCCAGGCCACGGATATCGGCGGCATCTCCGTGACCTCGGGCTGGTGGCGGAGGCATTCGGCGGCGGCCGAAGCATGTTCGGCGTACAGGTGCAGCGAGTCGATGTGGTGGTGGTACTCGCCGACCTCGACTCCGAGCCACCCGGCCATCAACTCCTGGAGGAGGGTGGTGGCGAAGATGTCGTACGGGAAGCCGAGCCACAGGTCCTGGCTGCGCATGCTGGTGTGCATCACGAGACGGCCCTGCCGGATGAAGAACCGGTACCCGAGCGTGCACGGCACATCCCGATAGCCGCGGTGGTCACGAGACGGGTCGTAGATCTGGATGACGGCCTGCCGCGAATCCCGGTCGGACGACAGCTTCCGCGCGACCACGTCGAGTTGGTCGATGCTGCCACCCCATCGGCGGATCCGCGGCCCGTACGCGCCCTGCAGCACGCCGTCATCGGCGTACCGGCGCAGGTTGTCGTTGAAGTCGAAGATCCACGGGTCGTCGGAGCCGGAGAGGATCCACAGGGCCTCCGCGACCGCGAACGCCGGGTTGATCACGCGGGCGGGTGGGACGGCGACCAGCCGCCGCCGCGGGTTCGTCAGGCACAGGTGCGCGCCGACGACCTCGGTGGTCATCAGGTCGCGGGGGCAGGCCGTTCGGCCGTTGAGCAGCACCGCCTGGCAGGCGGCGGTGAACAGCTCGCTCGCGGAGTCCGCGGTTAACACGATCATGTGAGGGTTCCTTCGGGGTCAGGAGGTAAAGGCGGCGAGTCGGTCGCGGGAAAGGTTGACCAGCCAGGCGGACTGGCGGGCCATGCCCTCGTGCAAACCGACGGTGGGCCAGTAGCCGAGCAGCTGGCCCGCGCGGGTCAGGTCGGCCGACGTCGACGGAACGTCCCCGGGCTGGGCGTCCGCCACCTGGACCGGGATGTGCCGGCCCGTGACCTTGGACGCCTCCTCAATGGCGCCGCGCATGGAGACGCTCGCCCCGCCGCCGACGTTAACCACGGCGTACCGGGTATCCACGTGGGCGGCGGCGATCGTTGCGGCGATGACATCGCCGACGTAGGTGAACTCCCGCCGCTGGCTGCCGTCGCCGAAGATCGTGATCGGGAAGCCGGTGTACGCGGCGAACAACAGTCGACCGATAGCCATGTCCGGTCGCTGCCGCGGCCCGTACACGGTGAAGTAGCGCAGCGCCAGGACGGTGAGCCGGCTGTCGGGGCGGCGGGCGTGGGCCAGGCACAGATGCTCGGCGGCGAGCTTGCTCACCCCGTACGGCGAGACCGGACAGGTCGGGTCAGCTTCACGGCTGGGCCGGTTCGCCGGGCCATAGACGCTCGACGACGAGGCATACACCAGTCGCTGCACGCCCGAGCGGGCACAGGCGTCGAGTAGCCGGTGAGTGCCGATCACGTTGGCCTGGGCGTAGTCGACAAACTCCGTGCCCCACGACGGTCGGACTCCTGGCCGGGCGGCCAGGTGAAACACGGTGTCGCAGCCGTCCACGGCGTCGTCAAGCCGGTCGGAGGACAGGTCCCGGCACAGCGGGGTGAATAGAGGATTCCCGACCGCTGCCGCTAGATTTTCATCCGCAATGGCGTGCTCACCGAGCCGGCGACGGTCCAGGCCAACCACCTCGACACCACGAGAGAGAAGCGCATCGACCAGATGCGAGCCGATGAACCCGGCAGCACCGGTCACCATCGCCCGGGCCATCATCGCTGCCCGCCCATTCCGGACCGCTGCGCGAACACCCGCTGCCACACATGCGTGAGGAGGGGCGGGTCGGCCAGCGAGACCGTCGCCCGGCCGGTAGCTGCCCGCGCCGAGGCGGGAGTCGAGGGGCGGTGGGTGTCTGTGCTGCCGGCGGGGGCGTGCCGCAGGCGGCGGTTCCATGTGTCAAGCACACGAACACTGAACGCTGAGTGGCCGGATGTCGGGCAGCCTCGACACAAAATTCCGACATGACATGTGCGGACGTTCCCGCAAGCGGGTTTGCGCCCTGCACGGAATCCCGTGCCTCCGTCGGCCGCTAACGCTGCGGTAGCGTGCACCGATGCGGCCCAGCTATGCGATGAGCTGAAAGCTCCTCTGTCAGCGACTGCTGAGATGCCCTAGTGCACGTCCGAGTGCCACAACCTGGCTTGTTTCCGCTTGACTTCCCGACTTGCCGTCCGGGTTCGCGGAAACCACGCCTTAGCTGGTGCGTCTGCAGAATGGACGGCAACAGCAAGACGAGGCGGACCGCCTGTCAGGCCAGGCGCCTAATACCGGCAGTGGCAGATCGGTGCCACCGCTCCGGGTGCCACGATGCCGTCAAAGGCCAGCAGGCTGACTCTGCCTGGTGAGGTGATTGAAAGTCGGCATGGTTATCAATGGCGTTGTGGAGTGGTTGAGCAGTGAACTCGCTTCCCCGAACCAGGGTTGCAATCAGGGCAGAGGCGGCTTCGCGGTGTGGGCTCCGGGGTGCTGGACGGCGTGGGAGCCGGCGTCCACCGCTGCGGTGATGGCATCCCAAAGCGGGACGTGGCGGGCTAGGTTGACGGCCAGGTGGCCCAAAAAAGCGTCACCAGCCCCGGTGGTGTCTACGACTTCAACGGTCGGCGCGGGAACCGTGCCATGTCCGCCGGGATGTGTGTACGCGGCGCCGTGGGGACCGGCGGTAACGACGACGGTACGAGGGCCGAGACGTTGAAGCGCATTGGCGGCATCGAGGGGGTTGTCCGTGCTGGTGTGGAGGATGGCGGCGGCTTCGTGATGGTTGACCACGAGGACGTCGAGGTGCTGCAGGGTGGCCGGGTCAAGCTCGGGGTGGGGAACAAGGTTGCCGATCACGATTGACTCGCGGCGGTGACGCAGCAGTGCGGTTACGGGTTCGGGCGGCAGATCAAGCTGGACGACCACTGCCTTCATGGCAAGGCCGGTCATGGCGTCATTGACGTCCTGCGTGGTCAGCTCAGTGTTCGGTGAGAGGGCGAGGGTGATGTAGCTTTCGCCGTCGGGGGTGACCTCGATGATGGCTGCCCCGGTGGTCGCCCTGCGGATAGGCCGCACGTAGCGGTCGTCAACTGCCGCGTTGTTGAGGGTGGCTTTGATCTCGCGGCCCCATGTGTCGTCGCCGACATTGGCGATCAGGGCGGCGCGCCCGCCGCAACGCGCTGCAGCGATTGCCTGGTTGAGGCTTTTGCCGCCAGCGGTGAGAGCCAGCGAGGTGCCGATGCTGGTGCGGCCCGGGCGGGCGCGGTGAGGGACGCGGATAGTCAGGTCGATGTTGGCCCGGCCGATAAAGGCCACGTCGACGCTGTCCCCGGGACTGCGGCCGCCGGTCATGAGGCCGTCAGGGCGTCGTGTAGTTGCTTGGCCCCTGGCTCGGTCGGAAACTTCGCGAGCTGGCGATCGACGGCTATGACCTCACGCTGGATACGTGCCGAGCTGGTGAGACGGGCTAACTCGAGTGCAGCGAGCGCAGCGAGAGCGGCCTGTTGGGGTTCACCGGTAGCGATATGGGCGGCGGCGGCTCGAGCCAGGTAGCGGCCCCGCTCGCGTCGGTACGACTCTGGCCACTCCGTCAGAGCTTGATCAAAGCACCGGGCGGCGGCCTGAGGCCGGCCCAGCCGTAGCCAACCGTCGCCTTCCTGAGCGGACACGTAGGGGGAGGTGCAGAAGGACCCGAGGCCGCCGTTGCCTGCGTCGGCACTGTTGGCGAGGCGCTGAGCGTCCTCGATAGCTGCCTGGAACGCTGCGCTGTCGCCGTCGACAGCGTGCCCGTGCGCCCGTTGCACTGCGGCGAAGGCCCGTACTTGGCTCCGAATGCTGCTGGCACGTTCGGCAGCATGAGCGAGTCCGAGCACGCGGTCTTGATCGGCGGCGTCGACGGCGCGCTGTGCCATGCGTGCGAATACGTATGCGGTGAATTCCGCGTCGCCAGCTTCCTGGGCCATGACCAAGGCCTGGGCGAGCCACCAGTCGCCGCGGTCACGGTCGCCCAGGTCGTCGCTGAGCCACCCTGCGAACTCCGCCCACCGGGCCTCTGTGCATAAGAGGGCGTTGCGCAGATCGCCGCGAGCAGCCCTGCGGTAGTCGGCGATGTGGCCCAACTGCTGACGTGCGGTAGGAAGGATGGCGGCAGCCCCTATTCGGTTGTCAGATTCCACAAGCACCGACCGCAGCGCGGTGAAGTGGTCCACGAGGGCCGGATCAACATTCTTCGCCCTGGCGGTTGCACTCTCACTTGTAAGCGACGACACGAGGCCGCTGGAGGCTGCCTGCAGAAGCGCGCGGCGGCTAACGGGGATCTGCACGTCTCGCCTGCCTACCACAGCCGTCACCATAACGGTCTCCCCGTCTGGGTTGGCCTGCGTGCCGGAGACCGTGGCGGTGGACACTTCCGCCAGTACTGACGCAGCGAATGCCGCTGAGCTTCTCTCGCGCTGGTACCGCTGCTGCATGGCGACGGTCCGCTCGTACGCGGCGACGAGAGCACCGTTGGCGCAGAGCACAACGTCACAGCGCTCCCAGAAGGTTCGGCCAGGGCGCTGCCGTCCGATCTCTGTGTTGGCGATGGTGCTGCGGCCGGAGAGCACCCGGGGTGCGAGAGAGTGCTGAGTGTGACCGGCGGCCTTACGAAGAGCGGCCAGCTGCTGTCCGAGCGCTCGCCACGCCTCGCCCGCATCGTGTTGGTCCGCCATCCTTGCCCTCCCGCAAGATTGGGCCGCGCCTGACGCCTTAGGGCATAACCCAGCACAGATTAGAGGCCGTCTTCGATTGGACGCTCGCCCTATCGTGCAATCGCGAGTACGCCCACGAGGCAGGCAGCTCGCCTAGCCAGCCCATGTTAGGCGACACCCGGACACCGGTGCGTCCATCGGGGCAGGCCGTGGAGCAGCACGTCCGCGACGGCCTCCCCAGAGCTCCACCAATTGACGGAGCATCAGGCGTTCTGGCTGTCGGAGGAATGTCGGACCTAGCCGTTGAGGCTAGCCGACATTGATTCACGTCGCCTTAAGTCCAACTGGACACATCATTAGATAATGATCATCAGGGGAGCAGCTGTGGGCATGCAGGCCCGAGAGGCGGCCCGGGAGATGGAACACATCATTCACGCTCTGGACGTTGGCCGCGGCCACCTGGCCGCCCCTGGCGGAGCTGCCAACGTGCGTGAGCTGCGCGGAAAAGCAGATCCGCTCACCGCTGCTTGCGTTCGTCATCCAGGCCGGGGAGTCGACCGCTCGGGTGACGCATCACCTACGGAAGCAGTCCCGCACATGAGCCGGGGTGCAGACCGCCCGCACGCATGGGCCCTCGAGGAACTGCCCCGGCACCCAGGCGGGCGCGACGTCCTCAAGGAACTCAAGATCCCGGTGCCCGTAGAAGCTCCGATTGAGGAAGGCCAGTAGCGGTGATCCCTACACCTCCTGGCGCAGAAGATCACCGACCGGCAGTGCACCTGCACCTGGAGCCCACACCCGCAAGGCACCGGCAGGCCCGGGGGACTGGCTCGGGTCGGCCGGTGCTGCTGGCTGACGAGTTCTTCCTGATCGCCCACGACGATCAGACCGGCCGTCCCCGCCTGCACCAGAGCGCGATCACTCACGGGTTGGCCGCCGCGCTGCTCGGCGAGTTGGCCGCCGCCGGTCGGATCTCGTTCGACCGGGGGCGCATCTACGTGCTCGATCACCGGCCGCCGGCTGACGCGCTGCAACACATCGTCTTGGACCGGCTTGTCGGCGAACCTCAGCACACCGCTACCCGCACGTGGCTGTCGTATCTTGCCGCGACTGCGCACGAGGAGGTGGCGCGACGGTTGTGGCAGGTCGGCAAGGTCGAACCGCAGCAGCAGCGGCGCTTCCTCCGCACGGTCACGGTGCACGTTCCGACGGACATGAACGTCGCCGCCTGGTCGTGGGCCCGCCTGTCAGCGAAGCTGCGCCAGTACGAGGAACTGGACGCGTTCGACCTCGCTTTGGCCGGCATCGCCGTGTCCTGCCGCCTGGACCAGTTCATTCTCGACGGCGCGCCCTACGCGGTCGGCGCGCATCTGCGGCGCCTGCTGGCGGCCGCTCCGCAGCCGATGCGTGAACTCCTCGCCGACCTGGATACGGCGATCGGTCACACCGTTCTGAGTCACCGCACCTGAGCGCAGCTGCGGCGCACCACCCCACCGTTCACCCTTCAACCCCGTGAGAGGGGCAGCTTTCCCATGTCCAGACATCACCCTGACACCGTGTCCGCGGTGCTGGCGCGCGGCCGGCTCGGCATCCCCGCCGTGGTGTTCTTCGTCGTGGCGGCCGCCGCGCCGCTGACGGCCGTCGCCGGCGGCGCGACCACCGGATACGCCGTCACCGGCGTGCTCGGCATCCCCCTGGCCTATTTGGTGGTCGCGGCGGTGCTGGCCCTGTTCGCCGTCGGCTATGTGGCCATGTCCCGGCGGATCGTCAACGCCGGAGCGTTCTACACCTACGTCACCCGGGGCCTCGGCAGGCCGGCCGGAGTTGCCGCCGCGATGATCGCGCTGGTCGCTTACAACAGCATGCAGATCGGCCTGTATGGCGTCTTCGGCGCGGTTCTGTCCGGGTTCCTGAATGACCGGTTCGGGATGGACACCACCTGGTGGCTGTGCGCCTTGATCGCCTGCGCGGTGATCGCCGTGCTCGGCGTGCTGCGCATCGACCTCAACGGCAAGGTCCTCGCCGTCCTACTGGTCGCCGAGTGCGTCATCGCGCTGGTCTATGACGCTGTGATGGTTGCCCGACCCGTCAACGGTGGCGGCGTCAGCTTCGACACCCTCGCCCCGGGCAACCTGATCGGGCCTGGCATCGGCGCCGCCCTCGTCACGGGGATCGCTGGGTTCGTCGGCTTCGAAGGCACCACGGTGTTCGCCGAGGAGACCAAGGACCCCCAACGGACGGTGCCCCGCGCCACGTACATCGCCGTGGCGGTCACCGGCCTGCTGTACGGGCTGTCGGCGTGGGCCATGTCCGTTGCCACCGGGCCCGACCAGATCGTCGCAGCCGCCCAGACCGAGGGCACCGACCTCATCTTCAACCTCGTAGCCCCGCACCTCACCCCGTCGCTGGTCACCCTCGGCCGGTGGCTGTTCATCACCTCCCTGTTCGCCGCCCTGCTGTCCTTCCACCACACGGTCGCCCGGTACGCGTTCGCGCTCGGCCGCGAACGGGTCCTCCCCAGCGTCCTCGGCCGGACCAGCCGGCGCACGGGCGCGCCGAAGGCCGGCTCGATCCTCCAGACCGCCCTCGCCCTGGTGGTGCTCACCGGGTACGTGCTGGCCGACGCCGACCCGATCGTGCACCTGTTCTTCTGGCTCACCTCCCTCGGCGCGCTCGGCGTGCTGATCCTCATGACCGGCACCTCGGTAGCCGTGGTCAGCTACTTCACCCGGACCGCCCACCTCGACGGCATGTGGCGCACCACGGTCGCGCCGTTGCTGTCCGCCCTGGCCCTCGGCGCGATCCTCGTCGTCACCGTCGAACAGTTCGACGCCCTCCTCGGCGTCGAGCCGACCTCCCCGCTGCGATGGATGTTCCCCGCCAGCTACGCCGTCGCCGCGGCCATCGGGCTGGCGTGGGCGTTCACACTGCGCGCCGCCCGACCCGACGTCTACCGGACCATCGGTCTCGGCGCCGACAGCGCGACAGCGCCCCTACGCACCTTCGATCCCATTCGCCAGCCCGTCTGAGGAGGCCCAGCATGGTAACGCCCCGCACCGATCTCACCGTCCGGCAGGCCACCGCCGACGACGTACCAGCGCTGCTACCCGTGCTCGCGGAAGCGTTCTCCACCGGAACAGTCGCCGAATGGGCGGTCCCCGAGCCCGCCGACCGGCTGAAGGTATTCACCGGCTACTTCCGGTACATGCTCGCCCTCGGCCTGCACTACGGCAGAGTCGACACCACCCACGACCTGACCGGGGTCGCGATTTGGTACCAGCGCGACGAGACACCCTTACCTCACCCCGACCACATGTACGGGCTGGAGGAAGCCACCGGCCGGTACGCGCCGAAGTTCCTGCTCCTCGACGCGATGTTCGAAGCCCGCCACCCACGCCTGCCGCACGCCTACCTCGCCTACATCGGCGTCAACCCGGCCCTGCAGAGCCGGGGCGTCGGGTCCGCGCTACTCGCCCACGCCCACCAGGCACTGGACGCCGAGAACCTGCCCGCGTACCTGGAGGCCAGCAACCCCCGCAACCGCGACCTGTACGCCCACCACGGCTACGACGCCGGGCCGCCGATGCAGCCCACATCGGCCGGGCCACCCTTCTGGCCCATGTGGCGCGGCCAGCTCAACGGGGGTGTCCGCGCGTCGTTCCCACCACCCAATCCGTACTACCGGCGGCCGCGGTGAACCCCCGCCATGACCACCTCCGTACGCCGGGCGCGCCCGGCCGATGTTCCCGCCGTCACCGCGCTGCTGGTCGACGCACTGTCCCGGGACCCGGTCGCCGAGTGGCTGGTGCCGGACGCCGACAACCGGGCGGACGTCCTGCACCGGCTCCTCGACCCCTTGATCCACAGCCAAGCCAATACGCAGGCTTGCCGCCTTGAGCCGGAGGAACCCGGACAAGGCTGGGCGATTATCTTCCCGGCGCCCTTACCCAGGCGCGGGCGGCGGCTGCATCGCGTCACCTCGACACGCCGAACAAACCAGCAAGCACCGATACCTCAAGGCACTGGTGTTGAATCCCCGATTCATTGGCGAGGCAATTCAACGACGTTCGTAGGGACCGTTCGTGTCTGGTATGGGATCGCTCTGGGCGCACAGCCCTGCTCCTGGTAGCAGCCGGTGGCATTCTCTTGCAGATCATCTACGTAGCACAGCAGAACTGGCCCGACGGTTTACCGTCCCGTTTGGCGGGGGTGACGTGGCGTACTGGCTTGGTGCGCTGCATGACGTGGGCAAGGCCGCCTGCGCCTGGCAGGACAAACTTGCTGCTGTCGCATCCACCGGCCGCCCTGTCGGCATCGACCATAAGTCACTCGGCGCCCGGATCGCGCACGAACGTGGACTCGGCGCCTTCGCCGGCGCAATCTTTGGCCACCACGGTGGGCTGATCGATGCGCCACAACTGCGCGCGGCATTCCGGGGTCGACTTGCTGACGCGCCCAGCAACGTGACGTCCGCGGAGCGCGAACTGCCCAGGCTGTTGCCGGGCCTGCCGGAACGGCTCGACCGTCTGGTGCCGGCGGACTGGCGGGCGGATCCGCTGGTGGGGGAGATGGCACTGCGTCTGTGCTACAGCGCTCTGGTCGACGCGGACAGCCTGGACACCAGCGCGCACTTCCAGGGATTGGCCAGCCCACGGGTGCGACCGGACGCCGACTTCGGCCACCTCTACAAGCTGTTCGAGCAGCGGCGGCGTGACGAACTCGCCGGGCGCGGCGGCACACCGATCGGCAGTCTGCGCGAGCAGGTCTACGCAGACTGCCTCGCGGCGGCTGATCGGGATCGTGGGGTGTTCCGCCTCGGTGCGCCGACCGGGGCGGGAAAGACCCTCGCGAGCGGCGGGTTCGCGCTGCGGCACGCGGAGAAGCATGGCCTGCGTCGGGTGATCGTGGCGGTTCCGTTCCTCACCATCACCGAGCAGAACGCCGCCGTCTACCGTCGGCTGCTCGACGAAGACGCTGCTGAGCCGATCGTCCTGGAACACCACAGCCAGGCCGACTTCGACGACCCGAAAGCCGGCCGGTGGGCGCGGCTGGCAGCCGAGAACTGGAACGCACCGTTCGTCGTCACCACCTTCGTCCGGCTCTTCGAATCGTTGTACGCCCGCAAGCCATCGGCGATGCGCCGAGTGCACCGGCTGGCCAATTCGGTGATCGTGCTGGACGAGGTGCAGGCGCTGCCGCACGCAATGCTCGCGCCGATCCTCGACGGACTCCGGCTGCTCGTGCGGCACTTCGGTGCGACCGTGCTGCTCTCCTCGGCGGTCCAACGGCGACCTCACCGTCATACAGCTTGCAGTTGAAGCGGACGTGAAGCGGTGGAAGCTCACGCACCGACACGTCGACCTGATGCATATTTTTCAGTCCAGGGCCAAGACGCTGGGAATCTCCTCACCTGTCCTGGGTCCTTGGCGCGAGCGCGTCGAAAAGCTTGAGAAGGCCAACCGAGAACTCCGTGAGGAGATCGAGGATCTCCGGGCGACTGTGAGCTGCTACGCCCAAGTGATCGACGACCTCAACACCGCGGTCAAGAGTCACAGCCGCACAGATCAGCGCCTGCGAAGCGTCTAATCCGTCTTCTGCGGGTTCCGGTCGTTGTCGCGGTGCGGCACACTGGACCATCGGCAAGTCGAACGGCGCCTATGACACGGGGAACGGCCGATGCATCTCAGCAAAATAGTGATCACCGGGTTCCGAGCCAGCGCCAACGGCGTCCTTGAGTGCACCATCCCAGGACGGTTCTCGGTGCTGCTCGGCGCCAACAACGCCGGCAAGTCGACGATCTGCGATGCGGTCTTCCTGGGCCACCGGTTGCGGTTCCCCCGCCTTCCCAACCCTCCGTCGGCAACTCTCGGCCCCGGCGGCCGCAGCATCATGGTGGAGTACTCGTACGCCGCGAGCCCCACGGACGAGGGGCCGCTGGGCACCAATCTGCAACTGGCAGCGGGAACGGTTAGCACCGGCATCGCGGGAACCTGGACGTACGGGCTGCGCCGGGACCTCGGGCGCGTCGCCACAAACCTGGAACACGCCACCGACCTGATC
Organism: Micromonospora sp. MH33; assembly: GCF_003013775.1. Lineage (NCBI taxonomy): Bacteria > Bacillati > Actinomycetota > Actinomycetes > Micromonosporales > Micromonosporaceae > Micromonospora > Micromonospora sp. MH33. Next base: position 7,032 of record NZ_MUYZ01000038.1, on the reverse strand, counting down.
AACGACATCCGGGTGATCTATCTGCCGGCGTGGCGAAACCCAGTCGACGACCTCGCCCGCCGAGAAGCCCGTGTTCTGGTGGAACTGCTGCGCGCACAGCAGCAGCGGCTAACCGGCAGCCGCAACTTGCGGACGCTGCGGGGCATGGCGGCAGGCTTGCTGGACACGCTGGCCCAGCACGAAATCTTGCAAAGTATCGAGCAGCGTGTCGGTGAACATCTGCGGCATCTCACCGCCGGCGTCTCGCGGCAGTGGCCGTTCGTGCGGGGCCAAGCGGTCAACGACGAATACCTGGCCCGGGTGCTGGAGCTGATGCTCGCTACCGTTGCAGACCGGGCCGAGGCCCGTCAGCTCGAAATCAGCGGGCTCGGGTACGTCAACCTGTTGCACATCGCGGTGACCCTGGCCGCTATCCCGGATTCGACAGCCCTGCACGCGGCCGACACGGCCGCAGACGTCAACGCCCTGGCATTGGGCGCCGCACCCGGCGGTGAAACCGTCACACCGGGCACCGATGAACCGATGATGGATCCGCCGGAGGGAGGCGTCTCGGGCGTGCAGGAACCCGTGGATAGTCCAGACGCACAGGTGACGGCTGCCACAGCCAGATTGGCACAGGCTAAAGCCGAGCGAGATTCGGAGGACGACTCGTTCTTCCCGTCGACGCCGTTCCACGCCACCGTCGTGATCGAGGAACCAGAGGCGCACCTGCACCCGCAGCTGCAGCACGCCCTGGCCCGGTATCTTCGCCAGGTGGTCGAGCAGCGTCCGGAGCTGCAGGTAATCCTGTCGAGCCACGCCACCGACATCGTCACCTCCTGCCTGCCCGAGGAACTGGTCGTGGTGCGCCGTACCGCCAGCGGTGCTCACGTGACACGGCCGGTCGGGCTCCTGCCCCGCGGGGACCGTGACAAGGTACTGCGGTTCGCCCGGCTGCACATGGACGCGACCCGATCAGCAGCGCTGTTCTCCGAACGGGTCGTGTTCGTCGAAGGCGTCACCGAGGCCGCGGTGCTACGACTGTTTGGCCGGGTCTGGGCCGGCGACGATACCGACAAGGCGGCCTTCGTCGACGCGCTCACGATCACGGTGATGGGCTGGAAAGTCGGCGAGTGGCCGGCCCAGCTGCTCGCGACACCCGGCTACGAACTCGCGACCCGAGTCGCGGTCCTCGCCGACAGCGACAAGCAGCCGGACGCGTCGTACGGCCCGCCCGCATGGGTCAGCAGTTACGACCATGACACACTGAGATATTTCATCAGCCACCCCACACTCGAACCATCACTCGTCACCGGCAACGAGGACCTGTTCACCGCCGCACTGCGCGACACCGGCCTGGACGTGCCCGAGCCGCTCGACGTAGCCGGCGTCTACCGACTGTTCGCCAGCAGAAGCTCCGACGGCACCCGCCCGGAGGGTCCCGGTAAGGGGCTGAAGGCGCAGTTCTCCCTCAACCTGGCACAACTGCTGGAACACCGCGTCCGTACCGACCCGGCGACGATCACCGTCCCCGGGCACATCGCAGCGCTCTACGACTTCCTGTCCGACCCGAACGCTGCCCTGCCCGACCCGGTCACCACCGACCTGCCGTTCTGAGCCAGCGGCGACCTATGAGCGCATCAGCGACCGGATCCGCGACACCCGCAGCGCCGGCGGCCAGGGGTAAAGGACTGACCAGCGAACAGCTGCTCGCCGCGGCCGCGACTGAACCGGCTGTGTTCATCGAGGCGGGGCCCGGCTCGGGTAAGACAACGGTGGCTGCCGAACGGTACGGATTCCTGCACTACAGCGCCCTGGCCGACCCTCGGGCGATCGTCGCAGTCAGCTTCACCCGCGCCGCAACCTGGGAACTGCGCCAGCGCATCGTACGCACCTGGGGCCCCGGAGCTCTGCGGTCACCGAACCGCGTCGTCACCATCGACACCCTGCTGCTAGAACTACTCCATCATCTCCTGCGCCGTGGGGAGCTGAGATGGCCGCGAGGACATGCCGACCTGCGGGTCCTCGACAAGTGGAGCACCGCCCACCCTCACACCCGTACCACCACTAAACAGACGCTGACGGTAAGTAACCGAACCATAGTCCAGACCCGGGTTAGGGACTCCCTCGAAGCGCGGATAACCGGCCCGGCGTACTGGGAGAACATCCTCACTGGCACCTGCACCCACGACGACGTACGTGCCGTTGTTGCCGCAGCGTTGAGTGACCGGCACCTCGCTGCGTTCCTCGGCGGCTATTTGGCGGCCACCGTCCGCGGCCTGCTCATCGACGAGGTCTTCGACGCCAACCAGCTCGACCTCGACCTAATCAGCCTAGCCAGGCACCACGGCGTCACAGTGACCCTGATCGGCGATCCGTGGCAGGCACTGTACGAGTTTCGGGGTGCCCGCACCCACCTGATCAACGGTTTTGTCACTGCCCAAGGACTACACACCTATCGACTCACCCGCTCGTTCCGGTTCCGCAGCCCGCACTGCATCGCTCTCACTCGGGATCTGCGCGACCGGAAACCGGTCGCCCTGCCACCGCGTGACGGCGCTGCCCTCGACGTTGTCCTGGCCCACGAGTGGAAGACCCTATGGACCGCTGGCGGCGATGTCCTGCCGATGTCGTTCAACAGCCCCAACACCGTCGAGCGGGCCGCCGCTACCCTGCTGGCGGATCTGGTGACCAGCGCCGCGTTCGGTCAGCGTGCCGTGTTCGCCGAGGAGTCCTACCGGCTGCTCGGCATAACCGACCCGGCAACCCGTGACCGGCTGCGCCCACACCTAATCGACGTACTGGACATCCTGCGTTCGCCCGCGACGACAGCTGTCAACGACACCTGGGACGCCCTCGTGACAGCGATCGGCACCGAGTCCACCCGCCACTTCCGGCCCCGACACCACGCCTACACCGAACCACTCAGGTGGCTGCGGGCGTTCCTGCACCGCAACGTCACACATCCTGTCCCCGGCCTCACAGTGCACCAGGCCAAGGGCCGCGAATGGGAGGCCGTCGGAGTCTGCCTGACCGGCACGGAGAAGGCAGCACTCGCCGGCGGTCTCGACCCGCTCAATAGCAATCACCGCATCCTCTACGTCGCGCTGACCCGCGCGAAGTCAACCCTCGTCGCGCTGTGACCACGTCCCCCGTCGGCACCGGGCACCGCCCACGCATGGCCACCGCGAAGGGCGCGGCTCGCCGAGACCAACCAAGCGGTTCGCTGACGAGCTCAACGTGCCGATCGCCTTCTTCGTCGCCGGCCAGCCGCACGCCCGCATCGACGCGTCGGAGCGCACCTCCCTACCTCCGCACTGCACGGGCATGGCAGCGGAACCAGGCGACCGAACATGTCGATCAGGTGGGTGAGCTCACGTTGGCGCTGGAGAAACGCGTGCAGCTGCCTCTGATCGACCTGCCTAGGTTCGTCGGCGTGGAGATGCATTCCGGTCTCGAGCTTCCCCGTTCCCCGGTCGAGGCCGCCCGAGCACTGCCTGCCTAATGGGGGCTGGGACGGGCCGGATTCCGCATCTGCTCCGGCACCTGAAGGCACACGGCATCGCGGTCAACACTCCACCGCCAGATCATGCCAACCGGGAGGTGGATACCTCTACCGCCTACCTGGCGGGCCGTATGGCAGGCCATACTCGTGTCAGCCGAGGACGGGCAGTTCGCCGGGCATGTGGCGGCGCTTGCTGATGCAGCGAGCGACAAGCTGGGCTTCGACATCGCCAGCGAGACCGCCCCGAAAGTCCTGCGATGGACCGTCGGCATGACGGGCAGATAGGACCTGCCCAGCCACATCCCAAGAAGCCCGCCTCCCGCAGCGCCGGGCCTGCAACCGATCATGAAGCGGCAAATCCACCGAGGGACCAAGTCAACTGGCGGCGACTGCCGAAAACTGAGGCCATTCCTCGGTTTGGCCGCCGATCCCCATTTTTCTAGGATGAATGCGCAACGCAGAGCGGAGGGGCTGTTGACCATCGGCGCAGTCGAACGCCATGTCCAGGGCGCGGACGAGGAGCACACGCCGCTGGACGGTGACGGCTTTCTCGACGGCGCGGCGGCCAGCATGACGCTGGCCGGGGACCTTGCCGGGCGGCCGGGAAGCTTTGTGCTGCTCGCGCCAGGCGGCGTCGGAAAGTCGGTCGTCCTCGACGGTCTGCGGCGGCGGGAGGACGGCCTCGAGGTCGACCTCGTCGGGCTCCGGGGCGCCGACATCGGCCGGACGATCGGTGCGGCGATCGCGTGCGGGAAACCGATTTACCTCGATTCTCTGGACGAGGCCCTGCTTACCGAGCCGGCCCTTGTCCGACTCGTGAACCGGGCGATGTCCGGCCCCGGGACCGATGGGGTCAGGTGGCGGCTCGCGTGCCGCCCTTCGGCCTGGACCAGTTCATTCGTTGACGGCGTCAAGAATTTCGAGAGACTGCGCCTGCTGCCAATGACTCGTGACGCGGCCCGCCGCCTGCTCGCCTGCATCGAGGTCGACGAGGGCTTTCTGGACGTGCTGGCCGCGGCGGGCCGTAGCCGGTTGAGCGCCTCGCTGTTGCACTTCATCGCGGCGGCCCGACAGTGGCAGGAGACGGGTCGTCTTCCCGGCCAGCGCGCAGACGCTCTGGAGTCAGAGGTCCAGCGGCTGCTGGCCGAGCGGGAGGAGCTTCGGCAGCCGTTGCGGACAGGCGCGGACATGCGGCGCCGCACGGCCGGCCGGCTGGCCGTGTTCGCTGCATTCGGCGGGGTCGGCCGGTTCGCGTTCCGCACTGGCGCGGGTCAGACCGCCGTCGCGATCGCCGAGCTGCCGACCGTGCCCGAGCCGGACCGTCCGGACGTCACGATTGGGCGCGAGGTCTACGCGGAGGTGCTCGGCAGCGCGTTGTTCGACACCGCTCCGCGGGACACTGTCGCCTTCCGGCACCAAGAGTACGTCGACTATCTCGCCGCGAAGTACGTGGTGGACCGGGCACCCACGCGGTCGCAGGTCGCCGCCCTGCTCGGCCTGACCGATGGGGTGCTGCCGCGCTCGATGCAGGGCGCACCGGTCGAGGTGTCGGTGCAGCGCCGCGAGGGCTTCCTCGACGGCTGCGGTCGGGTCCGCGGGGGTAGCCGAACCCCCGTCGCGGTCCACCAATCTTCTTATCCGCTGAGACCACCTCGATATTCAGCGGGTAAGGACACTTATCCGCTGATCGTCGATGTGCCGGGCCGGATAGAGCCATTCAACTTTGGTTGACCGCACGAAGTACCTGCGTCACAAAATGATGGGTCAGCTTGCCCCCCGAGGTGCCGCAGCCAGCCGTCGGCCACCTTCGGCTTCGCGTGGGACAACAAACGACGGCTGTCGGCTACAGCGGCCAGTCTGTAATCTCGGCGAACAGGGCTTCCGAGTCGATGTTGAAGTGTCCCCATCCAAGGGCCAGCTCATCGAGGCCCTCGGCCACCATTCGGCGTTGTGAGGCTCGATTAAGTCCGAAGGGGCCCACGACCCGCAGCCCGGTCTCTGATCGGAATACCTCCGAAGTCGCCCCTAGGACCGAAAAATCAACGGCCTCTGCCAGGCTCAGTTGGCGATAGCCGCCACCGCTGTCGGCGCGTGTGCCTGCTCGCACGTGCATTTCGATGAACGGCGGGGCAGCCAGTGGCAGATCGTCGTAGGAGACCGCTAGGGCAGTCGGCAGAGTAAGCGCTGTACTCCACGCCGAGGTTAACACCTCGATGACCTCTGGGAGCGAAAGCCTAATGTCGGCTTCCTCTGTTAGGAAGGCTCCCGAATCCACGAGGGCATTACGCCACGCAGCTAGGTTGATACTCAGATCTACATATCCAATCACAGACGATGAAGAGCGAAGGGTGCCGAGTTGGAGGATCCCGTTCGCTGCCAGTGCTTGGGCACCATCAGGTGCAGTAATGCGGGCGCGCATGTGCGAACTCGTCCCGGAGTGATAGGTGTGTAGTCCGTCTGCTGGCTCCCAAGGCGGTGGGGCAATCCTGGCGCCACGACGGGCAGAAAGGCTTGACAGCACCGCTGCGAACCCCGTACCTGCCAGCAAAGCTTGGTGGTCCGCCCGAACTGCCCTCGATAAGGAACGAGAGCGCTGCGGATACCCTTGCCAGGAAATGTCGAGCACGGCACGGACGACGACGTCTACGTCGTCGCCGTTGGTCCAGTGGCTGTTGTAACTTATCTGGAAATCAAGCTGCGGAATGGGGCGCCACATCCACAGCCCGTGCGGCGATGAGCGACTAAGGCGGCCTGCCGGCCAGCTTCCGCCATCGAGTTCCACTACCGTGGCATCACGGTCAAGAATCAAGGGCGTCCCGTCGGCTGGCGTCTTCGGCAACCCGATCTTGCTGATGCTGGATTCTTGATTCGCATCGCCTCCGGCGCGGCACATGCTCTCCCAGACCTGATACGGCACGACCGCGCAGCCGTGACCGGGTAGCGCGGACAAGATTGGCCCGGGTTGCTCGCCGTTGCCTGAGAGTGGCTGTATGAAGCCGGGGCCAAGCGAGGTAACCGCCTCGGTTGGATGGCCAAGCACTGATTCACCGCCTGCTGCGGCATATGCGGTCTCGAAATTCCGCCTCATCGCGCCTGACCCAACGCCGACAAGCGGAACATGTGGTTTCTCCCGCATCGGTAGCGCTGAGGCGACGGCTTCATGAAGTGCCCGGACGATGTTCTCCCGCGGGCCGTCCAACGCGTTCCATCCTGCCGAAAGCAGCTTTTGAAGGTCGCTGTGCGAAAGCCAATGCGTGGCGTCGCTGTCTCGGATGGGCACCCCGACGGCAGCGGGCGCTCTCCTCCCATCGAGGATATCCGCAATGAACGGCTTGGCCGATTCGTGCTGGCGCGGAACATCGATGGCTAGCACGCCCTTGTCATCATCGATCGGAAAGAAGGTAATGTTAAGTCCTCTGACGTGCGGCTGGACCCGTTCCCGCAGCAGCTTGCGGTAGCGGTCAAGGTCCACTAGGCCGTGTTTGGTAAGGGTCATAGCCATTGGTTGATCGCGGCGATGGTGACGGTGGCTTCGTAACGGACGGCGA
>NZ_MUYZ01000379.1:0-5456 GCF_003013775.1 Micromonospora sp. MH33 | reverse complement strand
GACGACGCGCCGCCGCTCCCGGCGCGCCGCCCGGCGGGCGCGCGCGGCGCGTTCCCGTTCCAGCTCGGCCTGGCGGGCCTCCCGGCGGCGGGCCCGCTCCTTACTCAAGCGTGCCCAGCCAGTTGCGCAGCAGCGCCGCCCCGGTGTCGGCCGACTTCTCCGGGTGGAACTGGGCCGCCGACAGCGCGCCGCGCTCGACCCCGGCGACGAAGTCCGTGCCGTGGTGCGCGGTGGTGACGGTGGCCCCGGCGGCGGCCAGCGCCGCCGGCTCGGTCACCCCGTAGGAGTGGACGAAGTAGAACCGGGCGTCGGCCGGCAGGCCGGCGAAGAGCACCGAGCCGGCCGGCGCGTGCACCGTGTTCCAGCCCATGTGCGGCAGCCGCGGCGCGGGCAGCCGGGTCACCCCGCCGGGCAGCAGCCCGAGCCCCTTGGTGACCACGCCGTGCTCGTCGCCGTGCTCGAAGAGCACCTGCATGCCGACGCAGATGCCGAGCACCGGGCGGCCGGCCGCCACCCGGTCGGCGATGACCGGGCCGGCGCCCAACGCCTCGATCCCGGCCATGCAGGCGGCGAACGCGCCGACGCCCGGCACCACCAGGCCCTCGGCCTCGGCGGCGGCGGTCAGGTCGGCGGTGACGGTGACGTCGGCGCCGGCCCGCTCCAGGGCGCGCTCGGCCGAGCGCAGGTTGCCCGAGCCGTAGTCGAGCACCGCCACACGCTTCCCCATCAGCCCTCCCCGGGTAGCAGCCAGAGCAGCCCGCCGGCGGTGGCCAGCACGGCCAGCAGCCCGGTGACCACCACCGCGCCGCGGGCGGCGCCCTGCTTGTAGAGCGACCAGGTCCCGCCGACCAGCACCCCGGCCAGGATCAGCAGCAGCGTCGGCAGCGCCCGCCCCATCAGAGCCGCCTTCCATTCGCGACTGCGGTACTCCGCTGCGCTGCGTTCCTCGCGCTCATCAGAGCGCGCCCTTCGTGCTCGGGATCGCGCCGGCCGACCGCGGGTCGATCGACGTGGCCTCGCGCAGCGCCCGGGAGACCGCCTTGAACTGGGCCTCGACCACGTGGTGGGCGTCCGGGTTGCCGCCGGGCCGGGCCGCCCGCAGCACGTCCACGTGCAGGGTGACCCGGGCGGCCTGGCCGAACGACTCCCAGATGTGCCGGGTCATGCTGGTCGGGTAGACCGGCCCGATGTACGGGGCGAGCGCCGGCTCGTCGTGCACCACGTACGGCCGGCCGGAGAGGTCGACGGCGGCGCGGACCAGCACCTCGTCCATGGGGACGGTCGCCGAGCCGTACCGCCGGATGCCGGCCTTGTCTCCCAGCGCCTGGTCGAACGCGGCGCCCAGGGCCAGCGCGGTGTCCTCCATGGTGTGGTGGGCGTCGATCTCCAGGTCGCCGACCGTGTGCACGGTCAGGTCGAAGCCGCCGTGCCGGGCAATCTGGTTGAGCATGTGGTCGTAGAAGCCGACGCCGGTCTCGATGTCGGCCTTGCCGGTGCCGTCGAGGTCGATCTCGACGAGGACCTTGGTCTCCTTGGTGATCCGCTCCACCCGGGCGGTCCGGCTCATGACAGCTTCTCCATCGCAGACAAAAAGGCGTCGGTCTCGGCGGGGGTGCCGGCGGTGACCCGCAGCCAGCCGGGCAGACCGACGTCGCGGACCAGCACGCCGGCGTCGAGCAGGACGCGCCACGCGGCGGCCTGGTCGCCGCCGACCTCGAAGAGCACGAAGTTGGCGTCGCTGTCGGCCACCCGGTGCCCGCGGGCGCGCAGCTCGGCGACGATCCGGTCGCGCTGCTCCATGATCGCGGCGACCGTGCCGAGCAGGGCGTCGCGGTGGGCCAGCGCCGCGCGGGCGGCGGCCTGGGTGAGCGCGGAGAGGTGGTACGGCAGCCGGACCAGCTGCACCGCCCGCACCACGGCCGGGTCGGCGGCCAGGTAGCCGAGCCGGCCGCCGGCGAAGCCGAACGCCTTGCTCATGGTCCGGGTGACCACCAGCCGGGGGTGCCCGGGCAGCACGGCGAGCGCGCTGGCCGTGCCGGGCCGGGCGAACTCGGCGTACGCCTCGTCCACGATCACCATGCCGGGCGCCTCGGCCAGCACGGCGGCGACCACGGCGGGGTCGAGCGCGGTGCCGGTCGGGTTGTTCGGCGAGCAGAGGAAGACCACGTCGGGCCGGTGCGTCCGGACCTGGGCGACCGCGTCGGCGGCGGTCAGCCCGAAGTCCGCGTCGCGGGCGGCCGGGATCCAGTCGGTGCCGGTGCCGAGCGCCAGCAGCGGGTGCATCGAGTACGCCGGGGTGAAGCCGAGCGCGGTGCGCCCGGGGCCGCCGAACGCCTGGAGCAGCTGCTGCTGGATCTCGTTGGAGCCGTTGGCCGCCCACACCTGGTCGACGGTGAGCCCGTGGCCGAGGTACTCCGCGAGGTCGGCGCGGAGCGCCACGGCGTCCCGGTCGGGGTAGCGGTTGAGGTCGCGCAGCTCGGCGGAGAGGGCCTTGCCGATCGCCTCCACCACCGGCTCGGGCACCGGGTAGGAGTTCTCGTTGGTGTTCAGCCGCACCGGCACGTCGAGCTGCGGCGCCCCGTAGGGCTTCAGGCCCCGCAGGTCGTCGCGGATCGGCAGGTCGTCGAGGGTGGTCACGAGGTCTCCCCCGGGAAGCGCGCGCTGACCGCCTGGCCGTGCGCCGGCAGGTCCTCGACGCCGGCCAGGGTGACCACGTGCGGGGCCACCTCGCGCAGCGCGTCCCGCGTGTACTCCACGAGGTGCACGCCGCGCAGGAAGGACTGCACCGACAGGCCGGAGGAGTGCCGGGCGCAGCCGCCGGTGGGCAGCACGTGGTTGGAGCCGGCGCAGTAGTCGCCGAGCGACACCGGCGACCAGGCGCCCACGAAGATCGCCCCGGCGTTGCGCACCCGCAGCGCCCACTCGCGGGCGTCGACGGTCTGGATTTCCAGGTGCTCGGCCGCGTACGCGTCGACCACCCGCAGCCCGGCCTCGAGGTCGTCGACGAGGACGATCCCGCTCTGCTCGCCGCGCAGCGCGGTGCCGATCCGCTCGGCGTGCTTGGCCGCCGGCACCTGCCGGGCCAGCTCGGCGTCGACCGCGTCGGCGAGCGCCACCGACGGGGTGACCAGCACGCTGGCCGCGAGGGGGTCGTGCTCGGCCTGGCTGATCAGGTCGGCGGCGACGTGCGCCGGGTCGGCGGTGTCGTCGGCCAGGATGGCGATCTCGGTGGGGCCGGCCTCGGCGTCGATGCCGACCACGCCGCGCAGCAGCCGCTTGGCGGCGGTGACCCAGATGTTGCCGGGGCCGGTGATCATGTCGACCGGCTCGCAGCGCTCGGCGCCGTCGGGGTCGACGGTCGCGCCGTACGCCAGCATGGCCACGGCCTGGGCGCCGCCGACGGCGTAGACCTCGTCGACGCCGAGCAGCGCACAGGCGGCGAGGACCCGCTGGTCGGGCAGGCCGCCGTTGTCCTTCTGCGGCGGGCTGACCACCACCAGCGAGCGGACCCCGGCCGCCTGGGCGGGGACCACGTTCATCACCACGGTCGACGGGTACATGGCCAGCCCGCCGGGGACGTAGAGGCCCACCCGGTCGACCGGCACCCAGCGCTCGGTCACCGTGCCGCCCGGCACCACCTGGGTGGTGTGGTCGACGCGGCGCTGGTCGGCGTGGACCCTGCGGGCCCGGGTGATCGACTCCAGCAGCGCGGCGCGGACCTGCGGGTCGAGGGTGTCCTCGGCGGCGCGGATCACCTCGACCGGCACCCGCAGGCGCTCGGGAGAGACGCCGTCGAACCGTTCGCTCGCCTCCCGGATCGCCGGGTACCCATGCTCCCGGACCGCCTCCACGAGGGGGCGGATCCTCTCGACGGCCACGGAGACGTCGAGCTGGGCACGGGGCAGCAGGCGGCGCGGGTCACGCGCGCCGCCGCGCAGGTCGATCCGGTTCAACACCCTTGCGAGTCTAGGCTGCCGGCCCGCGCGCCGACCGGAGCCGCCCGTACGCCGGGACGGTGAGCCGGGACACGCCGCCGAGACGCGCTCGGGATACTCTCGATCACGTGACCGCACGGCTGCCGGTTTTCCCGCTCGGGACGGTCCTCTTCCCGGGGCTGGTCCTCCCGCTGCACATCTTCGAGGAGCGTTACCGGGCGCTGGTGCGCCACCTCGTCGGGCTGCCCGAGGGCGCGCCGCGCGAGTTCGGGGTGGTGGCCATCCGGGCCGGCTGGGAGGTCGCGCCGGCCGAGCCGCCGGGCCGCTCCGGCCCCGCCGGCGAGGTCACCCTGCACGAGGTGGGCTGCACCGCCGAGCTGCGGCAGGTCACCGAGCTGGCCGACGGCGGGTTCGACATCGTCACCGTGGGGCGGCGGCGGTTCCGCATCGCCGAGGTCGACGACGCCGCCGCGCCGTACCTGACCGCCGACGTGGAGTGGCTGCCCGAGGCGGCCGGCACCGACGAGGCGGCCGACCTGCTGGCCGCCCGGGTGATCTCGGTCTTCCGGCAGTACCTGAACCTGGTCCGGCCGGACCCGCAGGAGATCTCCGAGCAGCTGCCGGAGGACCCGACGGTGCTGTCGCACCTGGTCGCCGCCACCGCGGCGCTGACGGTCGACGACCGGCAGCGGCTGCTCGCCATCGACGACACCGCCGGCCGGCTCCGGGCCGAGCTGCGGCTGCTGCACCGGGAGACCGCCCTGCTGCGCGAGGTCCGGGCGGTCCCGGTGCCGCTCAGCGAGCTGGCTGGTCCCCCGGCTCCGAACTGATCCCCGGCCCGCCGGGCGCCCAGCCGCCATCCCACTGCGGCTCCGGCCGCAGCGAGGGCCACCGCGACCAGCCGGCCAGCAGGGTGTACGTCACGGCCGCGCCGAACGCCGCCAGCAGCAGGTTGCCGTGCGGGACGGGCAGCGGCCCGTACCAGTCGATCCCGCCGGCGCGCAGGTCGGCGGGCTTGGTGAAGTCGGTCCCGGGCGGCGCGGTGTCCAGCAGCCGCTGGAAGGTGCCGAGCCCGATCCGGCGGCCGACCTGCCAGGCCACGACCGCCGCGCCCAGCCCGCCGAGCGTCCCGGCGACCAGGCCGGCCGGGCCACGCCGGCGGCGCAGCACCACCCAGAGGGTGATCGCGGCGAGCACCCCGAAGCCGAGCCCGAGGAGGCTGAACCAGCCGTCCGCGGCGATCGGCTGCTCCGGTTGCGGGGTGGCGTAGACGGCGCCCTCGGCGGTCATCCGCACCGGCGTACCGGGGGCCACCAGGGCCCAGAGCAGGCCCAGGGGCGCCCCGAGCACGGTCAGCAGCAGCGCCGCGCCGAGCGCGATGGCGGCGGCCCGGCCGCCGGCCCGCCGGGTGGCGGCCGGCACACCAGGCACGGCCCCGACCACGCCGGGACAGCCGGCGAGCGGGTCCGCGCCGGGCGCGGTCACCGGGGTGCCGGCGGGCACCGGCAGGCCGCCGGGCCA
>NZ_MUYZ01000378.1:0-5481 GCF_003013775.1 Micromonospora sp. MH33 | reverse complement strand
ACCATGTCATCGACCATCGCTGTCACGAAACGTAGATCATGCCGCAGCTACCGCACCGTCCATCTGAGACACGCCCTTATCAGGGTATGGCTTCGATGTCGGGGCGATCGTGTGCGATTCCAGCAGTCGCCTCCCGTAGCGCGTTCTCTACGGCGATGACGGCTGGTGCGTCGGCGGCGGTGGCGCGGGTTGCGGTGAAGACCGTTCGTTGGAGGCGTTCTTCGCGGAGTGGGTGCGCTGCGACCTGGGGTAGTGCGGCGGTCAATAATGCGGGTAGGAGCGCGAGGGTCCTCTGGGATGCGACGAGGGCGCCGAGGACGAGTCCGTCGTCGCTGCGGTGCTGGATGCGGGGTTCGAAGCCGGCGAGCCGGTTGCAGACGTTGCGCAGGACCGCGTCGAGTCCGGTGCCGCGGTGGCCGGTGGCCCATGCCGCGTCTTCGCAGGCGGTCAGCGCGATGGGCGATGGCGTGGCCAGCGGGTGGGCCGGGTGCACGGCGAGGAGGACGTCTTCGCGCAGGAGATCACGCCGGTGGATGTCGCGTTGCCGGGCGACCGGAACCGGGTCGTACTCGATGCCAACGACGAGGTCGACGGCCCGCGAGCGTAGCTCCTCTAACGCGGGGGCGGTTTCTCGTTGGTGGACCTCGACCTGCAGGTTCGGGGCGGTGGAGGCGAGTTTGCCCAAGGTTGCGGGCAGCAGCGCGAGGGCAGGTGTCTGCACGATGGTCATGCGCAGGCACCCGCCAGGCGTATCGCCGACGGTGGCCAGTTCAGCGCGGACGGCTTCGTCGGCGGCGAGCGCGTCTGCCGCGTAGGCCGCCAGTCGCCGTCCGGCCGGTGTCAGCTCGACGTTGCGGCCGACACGGCGCAGCAGGTGGACTCCGGCTTCCCGTTCCAGCTGCGCGAGCTGGACGGACACGCTCGATGGGCTGTAGGACAGGGCGTCGGCGACCGCCGAGACGGTGCCGAGCCGGGCGAGTTGATCCAGTAGCCGTAGTCGTCGCAACTCCACCGTTCGGATTATCCCACGGTTTTACTTCGGAAACGTGCCCTGGACGCGAATTGTTTAGTGGGGGACCGTGGAGTTCATGGTCTTCGTCTCGCTGTTGCTTGCTCCGGTCGTGATTGCGACGGCCGCCCTGATCGAACGCCGGCTCGGGCCGGCAGCGGCCGGCTGGATCGCTGCCCTGCCGGTGGCGTTCGCCGTGGCGGTGGTGACGGTGGCCATCGATACGACCCCGCACATCGCCGGGTCGATGGCGTTGAGTGCTGCCACGCACGTACTCGCGCAGGTGGCTTTCGGCGTCGTCTTCGCCTGGGCGCTGCGGCAGCACGGTCTGTCGATCGGTATCGGGTGCGGCGTCTTCGCCTATCTCGCGTGTTCAGCGCTCATCTGGTACCTGCCGGACGTATTCGCGGTGGTGGCCGCGGTGGCCGCACTCGTGGCCGGTCCGCGGCTGATGCCCGCCGGGCAACCGCGCCGGCCGGCGCCTCGCCACTGGACGAGCATCGCGCTGACCTGTTCGAGCGCGGCGGTTGTCGTGGGTTGCGCGGTGCTGAGCCGCCGGCTCGCCGGTCCCGACATCGCCGGAGGCATCGCCGCTTTCCCGACGATGTGCACGACGCTCACCGTGGTCGCCGTGGCTCGCGACGGTGCTGCGGCCGGGGTGCACGCACTCGGCGGACTGGTCCGTAGCCTGCCCTGCTATTTCGCTTTCTGCCTCGTCGTCGCGCTCAGCACCCCGGTGGCGGGCATCGCCGCGGTCGGGCTCGGCCTGCTCGCCTGCCTCAGTGTGGCGACATTCACCTGGCGACGAGTCCCGAAAGCCACGACGAGCGGCAGGTCACGTCATAAGCCCAGCCTCCCAGCTCACGCCTCGCCCACTCTGGTGGCCGCCCAGCCGGTCGCGCTGCGACCCTGAACCGAAACGACCCAGCACGGTGGAGGACGACCATGAACGATAACAGCGAACCCGGCAGCGGCCCGGCGGCAGCTGAGTCCCGCTTAGCCACGTACGGAACCCTGGCGCCCGGACGTCCGAACCACCCCCACTCGACGGGCTGGCCGGCCGCTGGTTCGAGGGTCAGGTGCGCGGGAGACTCGTCGACGCCGGCTGGGGCGCCGACCTCGGCTTCCCGGCGCTCGTTCTCGATCCCAGCGGGGACCCCATCAGCGTTCACGTCTTCGAGTCGCCGGATCTTCCCGCTCACTGGTCACGACTGGACCGTTTCGAGGGGCCCGGCTACCAATGCGTCGAAGTAAACGTTCATGGCCCATCCGGCAACGTGGAGGCGTCGATCTACGTCCTCGGAACGTAGAAACCAGAAGCGACCGCTATCGCCCGGTGCACACATCAGTTGCTTTGAAGTCCCGTAGGGCGGCGTGGGCGGCGGCAAGCTGGATGCGACGGTGGGTGACCTGTTGGGTGAGGTCCTGATTGCGTCGGTGTGCCGCTTCCAGTCGGCGGGCAGCGGCGCGGTGGAACCGCTGCTGAAATCTACCTCAGCCAACGCGGCCTGGGCCGCATCCTCGGCGCCCGGGTGCTAGCCGCAAGTCAAGAACGAGTTGCACGAGGAGTATCCGCACCTGCTGCCGGCGTGGTACGCCTCCCGCGACGTGCGCACAAGGCGGCGGGCGGTTGAATGGCTGGTCGACAACTCGCTGGTCGACGACGAAACGGGCGAGCGTTTCGTGACCGAGCACCCGGATCCCGACCTTCCCTGAGCTGACGCCCCGCGCCGCGCGATTTAACGACGAACGCACGCACCAGCCGCCGACAGCGTGGGGGTCAGGCAGCGCTGCTGCCGGTGGGGCCAAGGTCGTGTGCGCCTAGACTTGGCGGCCGTAGGTGACGGCTTCTCGGACGAGCCGAGGCGCCTTCTCAGCAAGCTGTGGGTCAGGCCGTGCTCCCAGCGCATCGTTGATAGTGGAGAAGGCCAGACGGAACGCGATCCAGGTCGTCGCCTCGAAGATCTCCTGGTCGTTGAGGCCCGCGTCGCGTAAACGGTTTACGTGGGCCTCGGTTGTGGCATTCGGATCCTGGACGACTTGGCGGGACCAACCGGCGAGTGCGGCCTCCCGCTCGGGCAAGTCACTATCAACGCCTTGCAGCACGCTTGCGGCGGTCGCCTCGTCACTGAGTTCGGCCAGCCTAGATCCCCACGCCAGCGCACAGTAGGCGTCGCCGCGGGCGGCGGCGGTGGCGGCAACCATCACCGCTACTTCCCTCGGCGACAGGCCTGACCCGGCAAGGAGTTCAGCACGCAGAGCCTGGAAGGACGCCAGCACCTCAGGACGCCAGCACCAGACCCGAGTGAGGTTGTTGACGTAGCCGTCGGACGTGACATCGCCTTCGTAGGCGGCAGCCACTGCCGGGCTCTTCGGTGGGTCAGCGAGGAACGCAGCCGGGCGGATCATAGGGTGAGCGTGCTGCATCCAGCGACCATCCGAGGACCGATCAACGACAGTTCGGAGGTCGCCTTCTTGTCCCGCGAGTCGGGGGTCTCCTGCCAGCCAACGTCGCCGCCATCCGCGCGGCCGCATCGGCGAACACAGGTAGCCCCCGCGACCTGCTCGACCTGACAACCGCCTGGTCCTGGCCGGCGCCGTCGCCCCGACGCCCCTCCACCGGCTGATTCCCTTCCCCGGCCCAGCCGCTCCGGTCGCCCAGGGCTCGACAGTGGTGGCGGTGACCGGCACGCCCGACCACCCGCGGACAACGGTGAAAGCCGACGACCTGCTGGCCCGGCTCAGCGCCGGATGAGGCGACGAGCCGGCGTTTCACGAGCAGATGCCCCTCCAACATAGCCAGGGCTCCGGGCGGTGCCTTCTTAACGCACGGCGCTCAAGCCGGCGGTAGTCGGGGAAGGTCAGGCCGAAATGCCCCCGAAGCAACCCCTGCCAGGACCACGTGGCTGCCCGGCGAAACATCTATTGCGACCCGGCGCGTGCACTCTTGCCGGCGCATCGCGCTCAACGGCGACACGGCGTCATCGATGCACGCGACTACCTTGGCCGATCTTCACGGGAGGGCCCTCACCTCTCCACAAAGATGCCTGTCAATCAGGGCCATCGCCGGCCTACTGTCCGACCACCAACACACCGACCGCGGCAAACCCATCGCCGCCATCACCGCCATGTGACCTGCCCAGCCGCGGACACTCTCACCCCGCGGACAACCATGCACGAGGTCGTTAGTTTAGGGACCGTGCTGCAGTCACCATTCATCTGTGGATCGAGTGCGGAAACGGTTCGCGCCGAGGCAAGGCGTGGGCCGCCTCGCCTCGGCGCTCCTACCACAGATCAGGACACCGTCAGAGTGAAGGACGGCGATCCAGGAATGCTGCCATACGTCCTGAACACGCTCTTCTTCAGGTCGTTGATGTACCGGGTGCCGAGGTAGACCCGGGTGCCGTTCTTGGATCCGTAGACGTAAACCGGCTCGCTGCTGTACTTGCCGAAGTGAACCGAAACGCAGCTGCCCGGGGGCGCAACGTACGTGGTCAGGCCGCCGCGATACGGAAATTCGAGGTACGAGCTGTAGTTGCCCTTGCTGCACACCCCTGTCGCGCCAGTGGCCGCGAAGGCAGGACTCGCTGACGCGAGCGTCCCCACCGTGGCAGCAGCGGCGAGAAGGCCGACAATCTTTGCCCGTCGCCGATTCTGAACATTCTTGGCCATGCTGTTCCGCTCCTGTCTGGTTGCCAGTTGCCTGGCGTATGTGCGTACACCTCGTTCACGTGCACAGCAGGAGGATGGTTCACGGCTTCTCTGGTGCCAGCGAGACAGTTGGACGCCGATCAAAGTCATCAGTTGTTGCGGTGAGTGATGCCATGCGTGGACTACTGAGGCTCCCCAGACGCCATGACAACACTGGCGATTCGATCAGCTCTTGCCACACGTGCACCCGCGTTGATCCAACCGGCGCTCCGCTGTTACCCCGTCGAGATCCAGGCCCTCCCGCTCTGCCAGAGCGTGGAGAGCCGCGGCAAGGCTGCAGCCATCGGTACAGCCAAGTCGACCGACGCAGGCCGGGGGAGAGCCACACCGACCGACGAGCGGTGCAAGTCAGCGACGATGGCCGACGCGAGCCGACAGCCCGCGCGATCTTTGCAAGGGCAGGGATCCACGCACCCCGACAGCGGAATCAGCCACTTCGATCCCCCCATCAATCGTTGCCTCCGTCCGTGACAGGCCTCGCGTCGAGCGCCTACCGTGTCTGTTCGCCACGTCCGCTTGTTGTGAGGAGACCGTCATGCCCGCCACCGCCGCCACCAAGCCCATCTCAACTGGCATCGGACGGACCGGCGCCCTGGTCGCAGTCGCTGCCGGCCTCTACCCGGCGATGCATGATGTGTACTGGGCAATCCCGCAGCTGCACGGCGAGCGCAAGGAGGACGCCGGGCTGCCGGTGAGCTGGCGGCGATGGACTCCTGTGATTCAGCGCGCGCGGCGGTAGTGCATGGCCACCGCGCCGTTGC
>NZ_MUYZ01000377.1:0-5562 GCF_003013775.1 Micromonospora sp. MH33 | reverse complement strand
GGATCACCACCCGGTGTTTTCGATGCCCGGGCGGTGACCTGCCCTGTCAGGCCGCCCGTGGGTTGGGGCGGGTTTGGTGTCAGTCGTTGTCGGGGTGGGTGAAGCGGTGCGGGTTGGTGGCGGGATTGTCGGGCCCGTGATCGCTGGGCAGTTCGTGCAGCCAGCGGCGCAGCCCCGGGTCGGTGGTCAGGGTCCAGGCCGGGCCGGCGGGGTGCTCGTCGTGGACGCCGGTGGCGACCGGCATGGCGGTGGGCACGCCGGCCAGGGCGCGCAGCAGGTTGGCTTCGCGGCGGCGGCTGCGCACGCGTAGCAGGACGGGGTAGCGGGGGCCGAACTCGGTGAGACGTTCGTAGGCGCGCAGCTTGCGCAGCACCCTGCCCAGGTTCTCGGTGTTGTTGTCGTGTTCGAGGAAGAACCCGACGGTACGGTCGCCGACGGACCAGACGCCGTGGGCGTCGGGGCGGATGTCGGCGGCGGCGTAGGCGGCGGTGGCGTGCTGCTCGGACCACCAGCGCAGCAGGCGCGCGTTCGGGTCGGTGCGGGTGTAGGCGTGCAGGTCGACGAAGAGCTGGTTGACGCCGAGCAGGTGGCGCAGTTTGTGACTGCCGACGATGCGTTCGGTGCGTTCGATGCTGGAGCGCGGTGGGCGTGCCGCGGGTCGGTCGGGGTCGGTGTAGGCGGTGGGGTGCAGCACGGCGCCGAGGGGGCCGAGCGCGTAGAGGTACTGGCCGGTGCCGGTGGTGACGTCCACGAACCGGGTGACCGCCTCGATGGAGCGCAGCGTCGCGAGGCGCACCAGGGCCGCCCGGCGTGACGGGAACAGGGCCTTGGCGATCTGGTCGGTGGACAGCAGGTAGTGCTCGGCGAGCCAGCCGAGCAGCGTGCGGTCGCGCAGGGTCAGCCGCCGCAGGTGTTCCAGTCGCTCCTGTCGAGAGGGGCGACGAGACGACGGCGACGGGGATGGGTTGGACGAGGTGGGCGGGTTCGGTTCGCAGGAGTCGCAGGAGTGCGAGTCGGAGGATTCGCTGGACATGTGCGGGATCCCTTCAGGGGAAGACGGAGACACCCCTCCGTTGGAGGGGTGTCTGGGATCTGCGGTGGTCGTGGTGACGCCCGGTCAGCGTCGGTGTGCAGCACTGACAGACGTGTTCGGGTGGGTCTGTCAGCGGCGGTGTGCGCGGCGGTGGTGAACGGGAGGTGAAGGGCTGATCGAAAGGCCTGTGCAGCCCGGGTTCGGCGGTGACGGGGCGCTGGTATCGCCGTTGCGGGCGGGCGGCCGGGTCGTTCAGCGGCTGTCTCTGGCGCTCCTGCCCCTGGTGGTCCGGTTGTCGTCCGTGGGCTTCGACAAGCGGTCGACCAGATCGTCGATGGCGCTGGTGTTCTGCTGGTCCGGCTTCCGCGCGACCGTTTCGCGGATCGCGGTGGCCTCACCCACGATGGGTTGGGGTGGGCGCGTCTTCAGGGTGAACGCCGGTGTCTGCCGGCCGTCGACGACGAGACGTGTCGCGGCGGTGTAGGCGTCGAGGTGGGTCAGGTCGTGCTCGTCGAGTTCCGGCAGGGTGTGTCTGGCGAGGACGCGGGCGTCCTCGGGCGCGCACGTGAAGTAGATCTTGTTGCGGGCGTTCGCGGAGACAGCGGCGAGCAGGTCCTTGGGGAACTGGGCGAGGTCCTGGTGGGCCAGGACGAGGGACAGTCGGTACTTGCGGGCCTCGGCGAGCATCGTGTCGAGGCTGTTGGCGAGGGTGAGGAAGTTCTGGGCCTCGTCGATGATCAGGGTTGCGTCGCGGCGTTTGTCGGGGGCGATGCGGGCGCGGGCGGTGGCGGCCTGCCACACCTGCGCCAGGACCAGGGATCCCAGCAGTTTGCTGGTGTCCTCCCCGAGCTGGCCCTTGGGTATGCGGACGAGCAGTGCTCCGCCGTCGAGGATTTTGCCCATGTCGAAGCTGGAGTGCGGGTAGCGCATGGTGCGCTTGACGAAGTCTCGCAGGAGGAAGGCGCGTAGGCGGGCGAGGACGGGGCCGATGACCTGAGAGCGCAGGGCGGGGTTGAGTTCGTCGTACCACTGCCAGAACCCGGACAGGCCGGCCGGATCGTCCAGGTCGACGGTCATCGCCGACCGGAACTGCGCCGAGTTGAGCAGGGGCGGGATGTGCTGCAGGGTGACGTTGGCGTGCCGCAACAGCGTCAGACACGCGACGCGCATGACGTCGTCCATCCGCGGCCCCCATGCCTTGACGAAGATGTTCCCGAAGATCGACACCAGGTTGTCCACGACCAGGTCCGGGTCGTCGCCTGATAGGGGGTTGATCGTCGGCGGGTTCGGTTGGTCCGGGTCGAAGATGACGAGGCGGTCCGCGACGGAGGCGGGAAGCCGGTCGAGGATGTCCAGGACCAGGTCGCCGTGGGGGTCGATGACCACGGTGCCGCGACGGGCCTTGATGTCGTCGACCGCGAGGTTGACCAGCAGCGTGGTCTTGCCGGAGCCAGTGGATCCGACCACGTGCAGGTGGTAGCGGGAGTCGGGAACAGACAGGGCTACCCCGTGGCCGCCGACCTGCGCGTCGCCGATCATTTTCGTGCCGCGCCCGCCGGTCGCAACGGCGACTGGTGCGGGCATGGGCTTGGCCCGCGCCCGGTCCAGGCCGGGGACGGCCAGGTCTTGGGGCAGCGCGGCGAGGGCCGCCAGTTCCGGGGTGGAGGTGAGGAATCCGGCGCCGAGGCGCCGAGAGGCGAGGACCGCGGCGGGGGCCGGCATACGGCTTCGGTGGGTGAGCTGGTTTCGGCCGGAGTAGACGGCGAAGGAGGAGGCGATGGTGTCGGCGATGCCCCTCAACCGTGGCCGCTGGTCGGTGCCGGCGCGTCGACTGTCCTTGCCGACGGCGTAGCGGACGGCGGTCTCCCACAGAGGGTGGGAGGCCTTGTCGAGGATGGCCCGCACGTCGCGTTCCACCCCGGGGTCACGCCGGCCGGTCTGCGCGGGCCGGGTGGTGTGGGTGGGGCGGCCGGGTAGGAGGGCCTCGACGAGCCACAGCAGCGGCGCGGCCGGGTTGATGGCGGGTACGGCAGTCTTGCCGTCGCGCAACCTGCCGGCGGCGCGTCGGGCGCGCACGGCGCGGCGGGGTGCGGCGGGGCGGGCGAGGATCTGCACGCAGGCGTGCTCGTCGGCGCGCAGCCCGGAGCCGGCGGACATCAGCGCGCGCAGCGGGTCGTTGTCGTGATCGGTGGCGAAGGGGAGCCATTCGGCGGCGGCCGGCAGCAGATGTCCGCCCACCACCGTTGGCACGTCGAGCGGGATGGGCGGGGTGGGGGTGTCGTCGGTGGTGCAGGCGGCGCCGGGCCAGGCGGCGCGGACGGCGGCTTCGACGGCGCCGGGTGGGACGGTGCCGGGCACCCACATGGAGATGAGCAGTCGTCGCCCGGCCCAGGTGTATTGCCAGGCGACGTGAGGGCTGCCGTAGAGCCAGCGCCGGCGCCGGGACGGGGTGAGGGTGCCGGCGAGGTTGGCCCACAACGCGGACGCGCAGCGCGCGTCGACCTCGGGTGGTGGGGCGATCGTCACGAGCCTTGCGCCCTCACTGTGCCGGCGGTGGCGCCACCCTGCGAGAAGATTGCGGCCGGCGACGTGCGCCACGAGCAAGCCTGCGGCGACGGCGAGCAGCCACGGCCGCTGCCCCACCCATGCGGCGGCCTCGAGCACCCAGCGGGTGGCGCCGGTGGGCGGCACGGCGACGCCAGGGCCTGGTCCGGACGGGCTGGACGGCGTCGAGTCAGGCACGAGGTGGGTGGCAGACGGGGTCACAGGTCGTCTCCCTCGTCGAGGTCGGCGAGTTCGCTCGGGCGTGTCGTACACAGCTGGTGCTCGGTTTGGGACGCGATGGCCTCGAAGCTGGTCCGGTTAGTTCCCGAGACCAGCAGGCCGGTCCCGACGGCGGCGGCGAGCAGCAGCCGGCGTTCCCCGGCGGTGAGCCCGAACGCGTCGCCGATGGCGTCGATGGCTTGCGGGGCCTGCTTGAGCAGGATCTGGGTGGCGGCGTTGGCGACGACGGCTTGGCCGAGGTCGCTGCCGAGGAGGTCGGCGACGTCCTGGGTGATGACGGTCAGGCCGGCGTGGCGTTTGCGGGCGGCCTTGGACATGCGGAACAGGAACCGGGCGCCCTCGCCGTCGCGCAGGAGCAGCCACGCCTCGTCCACGACGACGAGCCGCCGCGCGGCCATCCGGCTGGGCGCGTCGACCTGCCGCCAGATCGCGTCGAGGGCGAGCAGGGTGCCGACGGTGCGCAGTTCGTCGGGCAGGTGCCGCAGCGACCACACCACGAGGTGCCCGTCGGGGCGGGTGGTGGTAGGCCCGTCGAACAGGTGCGAGAAGGAACCCTCAACCCACGGCGCGAGGCGGGCGGCGAGCTGCCGCGCGGCGGGGTCGGTGTCGGCGTGCAGGCAGTCGGCGAGGTCACGAAGCAGTGGGGCGGGCCGGTGGTGGGTGGCCGGGTCCGGGGTGATGCCCGCGGCCCGGTAGACGGCCAGGATCGCCCGGTCCAGGGCCGCCCGCTCGGCCGATGGCGGCTGTTGCCCGAGCAGCACCGCGATGAGGGTGTGCAGGAACAGCCCACGTCGGGTGAGCACGTCGGGTCGGGTGTCACCCGCCGGCAGGTCGAGGGGGTTGACCTTCACGCCGTGCATGCCGAGGCGGACCACGGCACCGCCCACCGCGTCGGCCAACCTGAGGTACTCGTCTTCCGGGTCGATGACGGCGACCTGCACCTGCTGGTAGAGGCTGCGCAGGATCTCCAGCTTCACGAAGTACGACTTGCCGGCTCCGGAGCGCGCGAGGACGACGCTGTTGTGGTTCTCCTGGGCCCAGCGGTCCCACCACACGATCCCGTTGGAGTCGGGATTCACCCCGTAGAGCACCCCGCCGTCGGCGGGCGGGTCGCCCGGCAGCGGCGCGGGCAGATCCGCGGAGGCGAGGGGGAACGCGGCGGCGAGAGCGGCGGTGTCCATGGTGCGGCGCATCTGCAGGCTGTCGGTGGCAAGCGGCAGGGTGGTAGTCCACCCGGCCAGGTGCCGCCACGTCGCGGGCTGCACCTCGATCAACGTCGAGGCGGCGGCAGCCTTCACCTGCGCGCACGCCTCGCGCAGTTCGTCCTCGGTGCGGGCGTGCACAGTCAGGTAGAGGCCGACGCGGAACAGCTTCGCCGCGCCGCGCGCCAACCGTTGCGCGAGGTCCGCAGCGTCGTCGGCCGCCGCTTCCACGGACGGGTCGGGCAGCTTGCCCCGGCCGGCGTCCGCCCGACGGGACGATTCGAAGCGGGCCCGCTGGTTACGCAGCCGGGCGGCGGCGACCGGGGCGGGCAGCGGGTCGATGTGCAGGGCAAGGTCGAGCCGGCCCGGCCACGACAACAGCGGTTCGAGCCAGGCCGGGCCAACCTCCGCCGGGTAGCCGGTCACCACGAGGGTGGCGGCGTAGCCGTCCCCGACGCGCAGGAACCGCGGGGTGACCTCGACCGCGGCCGGGGCGACGGCAGCCGCCAGCCCGTCCGGCGGACAGCCACCCTCGGCAGGCTG
>NZ_MUYZ01000376.1:0-5620 GCF_003013775.1 Micromonospora sp. MH33 | reverse complement strand
ACCGCCCACGGCGGGCGGGGCGGGACGGGGAGGCCGGCGAGGGTGGCGTCCCGGGCGTCCTGGGCGGCCTCGGCCAGGGCGAGCGCGCTCGGGAACCGGTCGGCCGGCCGCTTCGCCAGCGCCCGGCCGACCACCTCGACCACCGCCGGCGGCGTGCCCACCAGCGGCGGCGGCTCGTCCTGGACGTGCCGCATGGCCACCTGGAGCGGGTTGTCACCGTCGAAGGGCGGCCGCCCGGCCAGGCAGTAGTACGCGACCGCGCCGAGCGCGTAGACGTCGGTGACCGGCGACACCGGCTGGCCGGCGGCCTGCTCCGGTGACATGTACGAGGCGGTGCCGAGCACCATGTGCGCGGCCGTGATGCCCGCCATGGTGCTGGCCCGGGCGATCCCGAAGTCGACCAGCACCACCGAGCCGTCGCGTTTGACCAGCAGGTTGCCGGGCTTCACGTCGCGGTGCACGATCCCGGCGAGGTGGGCGGCGTGCAGCGCGTGCGCGGCCTGCGCCACCACCGACATGGTGGACGCCGGGTCGAGCCGGCCGGCGCGCCGGATCCAGGTGACCAGCGGCTCGCCGTCGACGTACTCCATCACCAGGTAGCTGACCTGGCTGCCGTCGGCGAGGGTCGCGGAGCCGAAGTCGTGCACCTGGACGATGCCGGGATGGCGCAGCGCGGCCAGCATCCGGGCCTCGGCGTGGAAGCGGGTGGTGAACTCGGGGTCGGCGACCAGCGAGGGCAGCAGCACCTTCACCGCGACCTCGCGGCCCAGCAGGGTGTCGGTGCACTTCCAGACGGCCCCCATGCCGCCCGTCGCGATGCGTTCGCCCAGCCGATAGCGGTCGCTGAGCACCACTCCTTGAGTCAGCACCGCGCCACCGTACCGGCCGGGCGGTGGGCATGATCCATGGCGGCCGGGCCGTCCCGCGTCCGGCCGACTAGGCTTGCGGGGGTTTCCGTCCCAGGGCGACGGCGGCGAGGGGAGACGCGGCATGGCGTGGAGCTGGCGGTACGAGGGCGCGAACGGCGCTTCGGTCGACGGGCCGGGTGAGTCGTTCCCCAGTCAGGCGGACGCCGAGTCGTGGATCGGCCAGGCCTGGCGGGAGCTCGCGGCGTCCGGCGTCACCTCCGTCGCGCTCGTCGAGGACGACCGGGTGGAGTACCGGATGAGCTTGCTGCCCCCGGCCGAATGACGGGCTACGACCGCCCGCGCGACCCGCTGGTGCTCGGGGTGCCCCGGGCGGCGTTCCGCCCCAGCGCGATCTTCCTGGCCCTGGTCGCGCTCTTCGTGGCCAGCGGGGTGATGACCTGGAACCGGTTCGGCAACGTCCGGTTCGACGTCTTCCTCTTCGTGGTCTCCGGTTGGCTGATCTCGCTCTGCCTGCACGAGTACGCGCACGCCGTGGTCGCGTACCGGGCCGGGGACCGGGACATCGCGCACCGGGGCTACCTGACGTTGAACCCGCTCAAATACACCAACCCGCTGCTGTCCATCGTGCTGCCGGTGGTGGTGGTGCTGCTGGGCGGCATCGGCCTGCCCGGCGGCGCGGTGTGGGTGGACCGGCACGCCATCCCCGGCCGGCTGCGGCACACCCTGGTCAGCCTGGCCGGGCCGGCCACCAACGTGCTGTTCACCCTGCTGCTGGTGCTGGCCGTGCGGATCGGCCTGGGCGTGGGCGGCCCGCTGGAGTTCTGGGCGGGCGTGGGGCTGCTGGCGTTCCTCCAGCTCACCGCTAGCGTGCTCAACCTGCTGCCGGTGCCCGGCCTGGACGGCGGCAACATGATCCAGCCGTGGCTGAGCCCGGAGTACCGGCGGATGTACGACCTGTTCGCCCCGTACGGCTTCATCCTGCTGTTCGCGCTGCTGTGGAGCCCGCGGATCGGCAACTGGTTCTTCGGCGCCGTCTTCGACGTGGCGGACTTCCTCGGGCTGCCGCCCCAGCTCTACGTGCTCGGGCTCGAGCTGATCCGGTTCTGGCGGGGCTGACCCCTCCCGCGGCGGGAGCCGCCGCGCAGCGGCGGGGTGCTCCGGGTGCGCGTACCTCCGCGGGGCCCCGGGCCGGCGCGGAGGTCGCGCCGGCCCGGGGAGAGCGTCACGGACGCTGCGCCGGGCTCTCGGTCTTCGCCGGGTCCCGCTCGGTGACCGGCTCGACGATCTCGTCGATCGCCTTGAGCAGGTCGGCGTCGAGCTTCACACCCGCCGCCTTCACGTTGTCGTGCACCTGCTCCGGCCGGGACGCGCCGACGATCGCGGAGGAGACGTTCGGGTTCTGCAGCACCCAGGCGACAGCGAGCTGCGGCATGGTGAGCCCGGCCTGCTCGGCCAGGGGCTTGAGCCGCTGCACCCGGGTGAGCACCTCGTCGGTCATGAACCGGGCGATGAACCCCGCGCCCGACTTCTCGTCGGTGGCGCGGGAACCGGCCGGCGGCGGCTGGCCCGGCAGGTACTTGCCGGAGAGCACGCCCTGGGCCATCGGCGACCAGACGATCTGGCCGACGCCCAGCTCCTCGCTGGTGGGGATGACCTCGGCCTCGATGACCCGCCACAGCATCGAGTACTGCGGCTGGTTGGAGACCAGCGGGATGCGCAGCTCGCGGGCGAGCGCGTGCGCCTGGCGGATCTGCGACGCCTGCCACTCCGAGACACCGATGTAGTGCGCCTTGCCGGAGTGCACGATGTCGGCGAACGCCTCCATCGTCTCCTCCAGCGGGGTGCTGTAGTCGTAGCGGTGGGCCTGGTAGAGGTCCACGTAGTCGGTCTGCAGGCGGCGCAGCGAGCCGTTGATCGACTCCATGATGTGCTTGCGGGACAGGCCGCGGTCGTTGCGGCCCGGCCCGGTCGGCCAGTACACCTTGGTGAAGATCTCCAGCCCCTCGCGCCGCTCGCCCTTCAGCGCGCGGCCGAGCACCTCCTCGGCCCGCGTGCCGGCGTAGACGTCGGCGGTGTCGAAGGTGGTGATGCCGGTGTCCAGGGCGGCCCGCACGCAGGCGGTCGCCGCCTCCTCCTCGACCTGCGAGCCGTGGGTGATCCAGTTGCCGTACGAGATCTCGCTGACCAGCAGGCCCGAGCGGCCTAGGTGTCGGAATTCCATGACTCGACCCTAGCCCCGCCCGATCATGGTCGACATGCGGCGCGACGGGGTGTGACGCTCAGCCGGGCGGCAGTGCCTCAGAGCACCGGGCTGGTGTCGGCGAGCAACCGGTCGATCTCCGCCACCACGGCGGCCCGGCTCGGGTGCACCGGGTCGATCAGCAGCTCGCCCCGCCGGTCCAGCGCGCCCCACCGGCCCGACTCGTCGCCGACCAGGAACGCCACCGGGTGCACCACCAACGTCGGGTACGCCGGCGCGACCAGCACCCGGCCGGTCCGGTCCACCACCCCGCGGCGGCCGGCCAGCTCCACCACGGCCAGGCCGTCCTCGGTGAAGCCGTCCACGTACCGGCCGTCGGCCAGCGGGGTGGTCAGGCCGTGGTACCGGGTCGGCACCACCACCTGGCCGGTCCGGTCCACCGCGCCCCAGCCGCCGTTCTGCCGGACCGCCGCCAGGCCGCCCCGGAACGGCCGGACGTCCTCGTAGCCCGGCGGGATCTTCACGATGTTGGTCGGGTCGACCGCCATCCACCGGCCCTTGCCGTCCATCGACACCCAGGACAGCCCCTCGGAGAACGAGCCCACCGCCCGGTAACCGTTGTTCGCCTCGATCAGCGCCGCGCCGGTGGTGTCGATCAGCGCCCAACGGGACGCCTCCGGGCGGCGTACCCACGCCAGACCCTCGCGGAACGGCTGCACCTCGGCGTACCGGTGCTCGATCACCAGCTCGCCCTCGGCGTCCGCGTACCCCCAGAGCTCCTGCTCCTCGTCGAAGGTCGGCACCGGGTGCCGCTCACCGCCCAGGACCGTCTCCCGGCTGCGCGGCTTCGGCCCGAACCCGCCCGTCGCGGCCCGCTCCGCGACCGCGTCCAGCGCCAGCGTGGTGCGTGCGTTCAGCTCCGGGTCCTCGCCCTGGCGCAGGTCCAGCGCCCGCTCGAAGTGCAGGCACGCCTCGGTCAGCCGGCCCTGGTCGTAGCAGGAGCGGCCGGCGTGCTCGTGCAGCACCGCGCGCAGCCGGTCGGGCAGCTCCGGCGAGTTGGCCTCCGCGAAGAGCCGGTCGGCCTCCGCGTGCTCACTCCGCCAGCGCAGCACCTCGGCCAGCCGGGCGCGGGCCAGCGCGGTCCGCCGCAACTCGCCGGTGGCCTCCGCGTACGTGAGGGCGAGCCGCGCGTCGGCCAGAGCGTCGTCCAGGTCGCCGAGGATCCGGGACGCCACCGAGCGCAGGCTGAGCAGCCGGGCCCGGCTGCGGTTGTCCAGCGCGCTGCCGAGCTTGGTGGTCAGTCCGTCCCGGATCTCGCGCAGCGCCGGGGGATCGGGGGCCTCCTCGCGGAGGGTCTCCGGGTGCAGCCGCCAGCGGATGGCGGCGAGGGCCTGCTCCGGGTCCGCCGGGCGGGACTCCCGCCGCTCGGCGCCGGCGTCCGGCTCGGGCGCCCCCTGCTCCGTTCCGGTCGGGGCCGGAGTGTGCGGTGCGTCCCCCGCCGGGGTGGACCCGGTGGAGGCCACGGCCGCGGGGGGCTGTGCCGGTGCCGGTTCTTCCTGGACGGCCGGTGGATCCGGGACGGGACGCGGCTGGGCGGGGGTCGGTTCGTGCGGGACCGTCGTCGGGGCGGTGTCGGGGGTCGCGCTGCTCTCGTGCGACGTGACTGCCGGTGCGGCGGCCTCCCGCGCCGCCTGTGCCGGTACGTCGGCCGGTGCCGGCGTGTGCGGGGCAGGGGCCGCCGGGGCGATGTCGGGGGTCGTGGTGCCCTGGGTCGGTACCTCGGCTCGGGTCGGCGGGTGCGGCGTACTGACCGGGGCGGTCGTCGTCTCCGGGGTGGCCGCCTGGCCCCGTGTGTCCGGCTCGGCGGGCGGCCGGGCCGGGAGCGCCGGCGCGACGGTCGGCTCCGGCGCGGTGGGCTCCGTCCCGGAGTGCGGCGGGAAGTCGTCGACGGGCGACCCGGGGACCGGCGCCGCAGAACCGGGTGCGGGCGGGCCGGAAACGGGCGGGCTGGAGACAGGTGTGGCGGAGAGGGGCGGGCCGGAGACGGGCGGGCTGGAGACGGGCGCGGCGGAGAAGGGCGGGCCGGAAACGGGCGCGGCAGCGGAGGGCGGGCCGGAAACGGGAGTGGCTGGGCTCGGCGTCGCTGCCGCGGAGACGGATGCGGCGGGGCGCGGCGCGGGTGCTCCGACGACGGGCGCGGCCGGGTCCGGCGCGAGGGCTTTTGCGACGGGCGTGGCCGGGTCCGGCACGGGTGTGCCGGAGGCCGGCTGTGAGCCGGCGGGTGCGACGGAACATCGGTCGCCGCCGCGGGCCGGCCGGAGCCGGGCCGGGCGTCGGGTGCCCGGCCGGCCGGGCCCGGGTCGATCCCGGCGGCCCGGGACGGCTCCGGCGATCCGGTGGCCCGCGGGTCCGATCCGGCCTGGCGGCCGGCGGCCGGGGCGGGCCTCTCCGGTTCGGGTGCGGCTGTCTCCGGGCTGGCCGCCTTGTGAACGTCGTCCGCCGGGCCGGACGGCTCCGGCTCTGGCCGAGTCGCGGTCGCGTCGGGTTCCGG
>NZ_MUYZ01000375.1:0-5628 GCF_003013775.1 Micromonospora sp. MH33 | reverse complement strand
GGCCCGGGCCGGCGAGCCGGCGCCGTGGCCGGACTGGGCACCCGACGAGCTGCGCGCGGCGTTCGCGCGCCGCGGCGTGGCCGCCCCGTGGCGGCACCAGGCCGAGGCCGCCGAGCTGGCGTACGCGGGAAAGCACGTCGTGGTGGCCACCGGGACGGCGTCCGGCAAGTCGCTGGCGTACCAGCTGCCGGCCCTGGGCACCCTGCTCGCCGACCCGCGCGCCACGGTGCTCTACCTGGCCCCCACCAAGGCGCTCGCCGCCGACCAGCTCCGCGCCGTCGCCGGCCTGGAACTGGAGGGAGTACGCCCCGCCACCTACGACGGGGACACCCCGCGCACCGAGCGGGAGTGGATCCGCCGGCACTCCCGGTTCGTGCTGACCAACCCCGACATGCTGCACCACGGCATCCTGCCCGGGCACGCGCACTGGTCGGGCTTCCTGCGCCGGCTCGCGTACGTGGTGGTCGACGAGTGCCACACCTACCGGGGCGTGTTCGGCTCGCACGTGGCGCACGTGCTGCGGCGGTTGCGCCGGCAGTGCGCGCGCTACGGGCGTACCCCCGTGTTCGTGCTGGCCTCGGCCACGTCGGGCGACCCGGCGACGGCGGCCGGACGGCTCACCGGCCTGCCCGTCACGGCCGTCACCGAGGACGCCTCGCCGCGCGGCGGGGTGACCTTCGCGCTCTGGGAGCCGCCGCTGCTGCCCCCTCCCTCTTCGGACGAAGAACTTGCCGATCTGGTGTCGGTCCGCCGCTCGGCGCTGCGGGAGACCGCCGACCTGCTCGCCGACAGCGTGATCGAGGGGGTACGCACGCTCGCCTTCGTCCGGTCCCGGCGCGGCGCCGAGGTGGTCGCCGCGAACGCCCGGCGGGCCCTCGACGAGGCGGTGCCCGGGCTGGGCGACCGGGTGGCCGCCTACCGGGCCGGCTACCTGCGCGAGGAGCGCCGCGAGCTGGAACGCGCGCTGCTCACCGGCGACCTGCTGGGGCTCGCCTCCACCAACGCGCTGGAACTCGGCGTCGACCTGGTCGGGCTGGACGCCGTGGTGATCTGCGGCTGGCCGGGGACCCGGGCCTCGCTCTGGCAGCAGGCCGGCCGGGCCGGCCGCTCCGGCGACGAAGCCCTCGCGGTGCTGGTGGCCCGGGACGACCCGCTCGACACCTACCTGGTGCACCACCCCGAGGCGCTGTTCGGGCGGCCCGTCGAGGCGACCGTGCTCGACCCGGCCAACCCGTACGTGCTCGCGCCGCAGCTCGCCTGCGCCGCGCACGAGGCCCCACTCACCCCCGCCGACCTGGAACTCTTCGGCGAGGGCGCGAAGGAGGCGGTCGACTCGCTGGTCGAGGCGGGGGCGCTGCGGCAGCGCCCCACCGGCTGGTACTGGCGGCACCGGGAACGCCCCGAGGTCGACCTGCGCGGCGAGGGCGGGGCCCCGGTCTGCGTGGTGGAGGAGTCCACCGGGCGGCTGCTCGGCACCGTCGACGGCGGCTCGTCGCACTTCCTGCTCCACACCGGCGCGGTCTACCTGCACCAGGGCGTCTCGTACGTGGTCGACTCGCTCGACCTGGCCGACGGGTGCGCGCTGGTGCACGCCGAGGAGCCGGACTGGTCCACCCACGCCCGCGACGTCACCTCGCTGTCCGTGGTGTCCGTCCGGTCGTACGTGGACGCCGGGCCGGTCGGGCTCTTCCTCGGCGAGGTGGACGTGACCAGCCAGGTGGTGTCGTACCAGCGGCGGCGGATCGCCACCGGCGAGGTGATCGACACCCGGCCGCTGGACCTGCCGGCACGGGAACTGCGCACCGTCGCGGTCTGGTTCACCCTCTCGCCGGAGTCGCTGGCTCTTGCCGGCGTCGAGGCCGCCGACATACCGGGGGCCCTGCACGCCGCCGAGCACGCCGCGATCGGCCTGCTGCCGCTGATGGCGACCTGCGACCGGTGGGACATCGGCGGGCTCTCCACCGCCCTGCACCCGGACACCGAGGCGCCCACCGTCTTCGTCTACGACGGTCACCCGGGCGGGGCGGGCTTCGCCGAGCGGGCGTACGGGACGGCCACCGCCTGGCTGCGTGCCACCCGGGACGCGATCGCCGAGTGCGGGTGCGAGTCGGGGTGCCCGTCCTGCGTCCAGTCCCCGAAGTGCGGCAACGGCAACAACCCGCTCTCCAAGCCGGACGCGGTCAAGGTCCTGGACGTGGTCCTCGCCAACCTCGCGGCGGTCGAGGCCGGGCGCGGGGCGGTCGACGCGGGGCCCGGGGCGGTGGACGCGGGGCCCGGGGCGGTGCTGCCGCGGCAGGCGGGGCGGGCCGCGGACTGAGCTCCTGGCTGGTGGGACGCGTGCATGAGGAGGGCGACATCGGGGCATTGATGCATGGGAGCGCTTCCATGCATCACTGGAAGCCCGAGGTGACCCGAGATTCTTCGCGCCGGGAGGTACAGCCGTGGCCGACACGATCGCCGAGACCGTCGACCTGCTCTACACGATCGACCAGGAGAACCTCACCCCCGACCAGCTGATCGCGCTGGGCACCGCGCTGGCCAACCTGGCCCAGGCGGAGCGCCTGGAACAGATCAACGAGCGCCTGCGCGGCATCCACCAGGTACTCAACGCCTGGGCCATGAAGGCGACCGTCGACGGCGGCCGCTGACCGCCGACGCGGGGTGGACGGCGGTCGATCGGATCACCGGCCGGAACGCGGGGGCCGCGGGCGGGCGATGACGGCCGAGCTGTGCGAGACTCCGGCGTTCGCCTCTTCAAGGAGATCAGATGCAGCTCGACAGCTTGCAGGCCCAGCAGCGGTTCATCGTCCGCCAGCGGATCCGGATGATGGTCAACCAGTACGAGGTCCACTCCGTGGCACCGGACGGCTCCGAGGGTGGGCTGCTCGCGTTCGCGCAGCAGAAGCGGCTCGCGTTCAAGGAGCAGGTGACCATCTACACCGACGACTCCAAGCAGTACCCCCTGCTCGGCTTCAAGGCCCGGCAGCGCCTCGACCTGGGTGCCACCTACGACGTGACCGACCACGCCGGCACCCCGATCGGTCTGTTCCGCAAGGACTTCGCCCAGTCGCTGCTCCGTTCCACCTGGCACGTCGAGCAGGCCGGCCTGCCGCAGATCACCGGGCAGGAGCGCAGCCTGCCGGTTGCCCTGCTGCGCCGCTTCGTCGACTCGCTCTCCTGGCTGCCCTACCACTTCGACTTCGTGGCGAACGGCCAGCCGGTGTTCTCGGTCGACAAGAAGTGGGGCCTGCGCGACCGGTACGTCGTCGACATCCACCACCCGCAGATCGACCGGCGACTCGTGATCGCCATGGCGGTCGGCCTGGACGCCCTCCAGTCGCGCTGACGCCCGCAGCTCACCAGGCCGGGCCGCGCCGTACCCGAGCGCCCGGCCAAGGACCCGGAGGTGTCGGGGCGGCACGGCTTCCGCCCCGGCACCACCGTCGGTCCTCAGCCCCGGGCCGGCCCGGCCCGGGAGGTCACCCTCGCCGTGCGGGCGAGCCCGGGCAGTGGGGCGACCCTCACCTCCGCCGTCACGACGACGTCGACACCGTCGAGTCGGCAGGCCGTCAGCCGACCGCCGTTCGCCGCGGCCAGCGCGGCGGCCCGTCCACACGCCTCGCCGGCGCCCTCGATCGCCCGGCCGGCGCCACCGAGAGCCGCGAAGTCGGCGGCGTTCCGGGCCTGGTGGCGCGCGCACCGGGCCGCGCCGAGCCCGGCGCCGAAGAGCCCGACCAGCACGAGCACCAGGCCCACCGCGAGTAGGCACACGGTCGCCCCACCGCGCTCGGCGCCCTGGCCTCCCCACCCGTTGGTCACCTGACGAGCCGGGCCTACCCGGTGGCGCCCGGTCACGGCTGCGGTCCGGGAGAGCCGGGTTCGACCGCGGCCACCGCGGTGCCCGACACGGTGAGCCGGGGCAGCCGGGCGCCGAAGCTCCGGACCGGCGCCCGCACGGTCACGGTGACCCGGTCGCCGGCCACGGTCACCGAGATGTCGGCGCCGGCCGGGGCGTACCGGGAGCCGGCGGTCGACCCGGGTTCGCCCCGGGCGGCGGCGAGCGCCGCCTCCCGGGCGGCGTCCAGGCAGCCGGCCCGCGTGGTCACGGCGTCGACCGCGGTGAGACCGGCGAAGAGGAGAAGCATCAGCGCCGGCAGGCCGGCCGCCAACTCGGCCGTGAACGAGCCCCGCTCCCGCGCGCCCCACGGCCGCCGCCCAACGGCCCGTCCCAGCTGCCCGGTCCCGGTCTTAGAGCCGGGGCCAGGGCCAGGGCGAGAGCCACGGCCAAGGCCAGGAGCAAGGCCAGGGGCAGGGCCACGGCCACGGCTGCAGGACGGTGAACCCGGGTCCGGGCCAGGCTGGCGGCCGGCCCACCGGCGACTGGTCACTTCAACGCCCGGTCGATGACGGCGGTGAGCGCGGACTGCACGTTGCCGGAGGTGAGCACCTTCAGCAGGATCCCCGCGAAGGCGACCGCCGCGAGGGTGCCCACGGCGTACTCGGCCGTGTTCATCCCGGCGTCGCCGCGCAGGCGGGTGAGGAGTTTGCGCATGTCGTACTCCCTTTCTCGGGGATTCAGAGCACATCGCCGAGGACGGCGACGATCACCGGCACCAGACCGGCGAGAATGAAGGCGGGCAGGAAGCAGAGCCCGAGCGGCAGAACGATGAGCACCCCGGCCCGCCGGGCGGCCGCCTCGGCCGCGGTCGAGCGGTCGGACCGCAGGTCGTCGGCGAGCCGGGTGAGCGCGCCGGCCAGCGCCGCGCCGCTGCTCGACGAGCGGGTGGCGCTGGCCGCGGTCAACGGCCCCGCGTCGGTGGTGCTCTCCGGCGACGAGGACGCCGTGCTGGCGGCCGGCGAGCGGCTCACCGCGGCGGGCCGGCGGACCCGCCGGCTGCGGGTCGGCCACGCCTTCCACTCCGCCCGGATGGACGACATGCTGGCCGACTTCCGGGTGGTCGCCGAGAAGCTCGCCTGGCACCCGCCGACCCTGCCGCTGGTCTCCGACCGCACCGGCGCGCTGCTCACCGCCGCCCAGGCCACCGACCCCGACTACTGGGTGCGGCACGTCCGGGACACCGTCCACTTCCAGGCGGGCGTGGCCACCCTGGCCGCCGCCGGAACCGGGACCTACCTGGAGATCGGCCCGGACGCGGCGCTCACCCCGCTGGCCCGGGAGTGCCTGCCGGACGCCGAGCCGGCCGCGTTCGTGCCGCTGGCCCGCCGGGAGCTGCCCGAGGCGGCCGGCCTGCTCGCCGCGCTCGCCGCCGTGGACCTGCGCGGCGCCGGCGTACGCTGGCCCGCTCTCTTCGACGGCGCCGACGCCGCCCGGGTCGACCTGCCCACGTACGCCTTCCAGCACGAGCGGTTCTGGCCCGATCCGATGCTGCTCGACCTCGCGCCGCGTCCCGCCGACCCGGCCGACGGGGAGTTCTGGGCGGCCGCCGAGGGCGGCGACCCGGCCGCGCTGGCCGCCGTGCTCGGGCTCGACGCCGAGTCGTCGGACCCGCTCGGCGACCTGCTGCCCGCCCTGGCCGGTTACCGCGACCGGCAGCGCCGGGCGTCCCGCCTGGCCGGCCTGCGCTACCGGACCGGCTGGGTGCCGGTCGACCCACCGTCCGGCGGCGC
>NZ_MUYZ01000374.1:0-5629 GCF_003013775.1 Micromonospora sp. MH33 | reverse complement strand
GCACCTCGGCCTGGCGGGCGGCGAGCCACGCCGCCTCCCGGGCCTCCGCGCGCCGCCGCCGGCGCTCGGCCAGGGCCCGCTGCCGCAGGTGTACGACGTACGCCACGAGCAGGGCGCCGGTGACCGAGACGCTGATCCAGAAGCCGGGGCTGACCAGCACCACGCCGATCAGTTCGACGAAGTTGAGCAGCAGCAGCGCGGCGAGGACCCGGCGGCGGCGGTAGATCGCCGGGGTGTGCTGCCGGCGCTTCGGTGGGTGTCGTCGGCGGGACCTGGCCGGGGCGGGCTGCACCGACCGGAGCCGGCCCGAGCGACGCCGGGCGGGCGGCGCCGACACCGGCCGGGCGAGACCGCCCGTACCGGAATCTTCACTGAGGGTGACGACGAGGGAGCGCGGCGGGTGCACCGGCCGCCGTCCGGGCACGGTGCGACGCCGACGGCGGCGCTGGAGCACCCGGGCCGTCGACTGCGCCCGCTCCGCCACCAGCCGCTCGGTGGCGTCGTACCGGCGAACCAGCGCCGGCGCGAGGGCGAGCAGACCGGCGGCGGCGAGGACGGCGAGGAGCACCGAGGTCGGCACCCTCACCCCTCCCGTCACCAAGTTCGGGGCGAGCGCCACACGACCGCAACTTCTTCCGTCGCCCGTCGTTTACGGCGCAGATCGTGCGGGCAGGCAGCGCTTGCCACAGCTTGCAGTTACTTGAGGTTACGGGCCGCCGACCGACTTCACCGTGCGCCGCGCCGGGCGTGGCGGGTGGGACGCTTCACCCGCGGTTGTCACGTACGCGGTGCCACCGGGCCAGCAGCCCGCCCTCGGCGGCCACTTCCTCACTGGTCATCGCGTATCCGATGTGGTCCCGCCAGGCGCCGTCGATGTGCATGTAGCGCACGTGGTAGGCCTCCTCGCGGAAGCCGAGCTTCTCCACGACCCGGCGGGACGGCTGGTTCTCCGGCCGGATGTTGACCTCGATCCGGTGCAGCCCGCCCGGGCCGAACGCGTGGTCCACGGCCAGGGCCACCGCCGTGGGGATGACGCCGCGACCGGCCACCCGGGAGTCCACCCAGTAGCCCACGTAGCCGGAGCAGAACGCACGCCGCACGATGCTGCCCACGTTGAGGTGGCCGACCAGCCGCTCCTCCCCGTTCTCCCGCAGGCAGACCGCGAACGGCATGCCGTCGCCGGTCCGCGCGGACTTCCGCTGGTCGGCGTGGACGAAGCGGAACGCGGCCGGAGAGTTCGTCTCGTCCCAACTGCCCGGCACGTGGGACTCCCATGGGGACAGCCAGGCCCGGTTGGCCCGCCGGATCTCCGACCAGGCCAGCGCGTCGGATCGCCGGTACGGCCGCAGCACCACCGGACCGTCCACCAGCACCGCCGGCCATCCTGGCGGCCGTCGGAACCAGCTCACCAGGTCAGCCTTCCGTTCCCGACCGCGGGGCTCGCAAGCGCACTCCCCACGCTCACCGACGCCGATCCAACAGGAGCACGTCCACCGTGGAACCGGCCGCCGCGGTGGTGACCCGCTCGCCGAGGACGAGCAGGCCGTTCGCCTCGGCCAGGCCGGAGAGGGTGAACGGCCCACCGGCGAGCGGCTGCACCGTGTAACCCCCGCCGCGCCGCTCGGCGACGTGCGCCGGGCGGAACTCGCGCAGCCCCCCCGGGGACGAGACCGTCTCCAACAGGTGCGCCCGGACGCTGGGCCGGAACACCGGCTCGGCGCCGGCCAGCAGCTGAATGGCGGGACGGGCCAGCACCTCGAAGCCGATCAGCGCCGCGCCGGGCTCACCGGGAAGACACACCACCGGCACCTCCTCGGCGCCGACCGTACCGAATCCGAGGGCCGTTCCGGGATAGAGGGCGACCTCGGTGAAGGCGACCGGCCCGGCCCGGCCGCCCTCCTTGCGGGACAGGATCCGGCGCACCATGTCGCCGGGGCCGGTGCCGGTGCCGCCGGTGGTGATGATCAGGTCGGCCCGCAGGGTCTGGTCCTCCAGCAGGCCACGCAGCGCCTCCGGGTCGTCGTCGCAGATCCCGACCCGGTACGCCAACGCGCCCGCCTCGGCCGCCGCGGCCGTCAGCGCGTGCGAGTTGGTGTCCACCACCTGGCCGGGCTGGCTGCCCCGGCCGACGTCGACCAGCTCGTCGCCGGTGGCCACGATGACCACCCGCGGGCTGGGCCGGACCACCACGTGCCCGATGCCGGTGGCGGCGAAGACCGCGACCAGGGCGGGCGAGACGTACGTGCCGGCGCGGGCGAGCAGGGTGCCGGCGGGCAGTTCCTCACCGGAGCGGCGGACCCCGTACCCCCGCTTGGGGGCGCGGAAGATCTCCACGGCGGCCATGCCCTGGTCGGTCCACTCCACCGGGACAACCACGTCCGCGCCGATGGGCAGCGGAGCGCCCGCCGCCACCGAGAAGCAGGAGCCGGGGGTGAGCCGGACCGGCCGCCAGCTCGCCGCGCCCAGGTCGCCGACCACGTTCAGACGGATGCTGCGGCCACCGGGGATACCGGAGGGGGCCGGGACGTAGCCCGGCCCCCGGCTCCCTCCGGAGATGTCCTCCCAGCGCGCGGCGTACCCGTCCACCGCAGCCTGGTCGAAGGCGGGGTACGAGTGCGGGGCGACCACATCCTCGGCGAGGACGTTGCCGTAGGCCTGGGTGAGGTCGAGGTCGAGCGGAGGCAGCGCGCGTAACCTGCGCAGCACGCTGCCCAGGTAGTCGGCGAGCGGCGTCAACTCGTTCGCGGCCGCCTCGGCGTCGGCCGTCGCGGTCATGTACCGGCACCGCCGGACGCCTCGCGCACCCCGTTCAGGATCGCCGCGGTGACGGTCTCGTCGCCGTTGTTGACGAACTCGGTCAGCCACTTGCGGAACTCGGCGCCCAGGTCCTCGCGCTCGACGGCGATCTGCACCACGGTCTGGAGATAGCCGAGCGGCATGCCGGTGTCGTAGCGGGTGCCCCGGTAGACGATGGCGTGCACCGGCACCCCCTCGTTGCGCAGGATCTCCATGGCGTCGGTCAGCTGGATCTCGCCCCCGCTGCCCGGCTCGGTGCGCCGGATCGCATCGAAGATCTTCCCCGGGAGCACGTACCGGCCGAGGACGGCGAGGTTGCTCGGCGCGTCCTCCGGCTTCGGCTTCTCCACCATGCCGGTGACCTTGACGACCTCGGCGAGGTCGCTGAACTCGGACCCGGCCGGCTCGACGGAGGCGATCCCGTAGCGCGCGGTCTCCGCCGGGTCGACCTCGAAGAAGGCCAGCACGATGCCGCCGGTGCGGGCCTGGAGGTCCAGCATGGCCGGCAGCAGCGGCTCGTCCATCTTGACGAACTCGTCGCCGAGCAGCACCGCGAAGGGCGCGTCGCCGACGTGCGACTCGGCGTACCCGACCGCGTGGCCGAGGCCGAGCTGCTCGGGCTGCCGGCAGGTGTAGATCTCGGCCAGCTCTTCGGGCCGGCGTACGGCTTCCAGCAGGTCGGGCTTGCTCTCGAGCCGCGCCTCCAGGTCGGGCCGGCGGTCGAAGTGGTCCACCATCGACGTCTTGCCGCGTCCGGTGACCAGCAGCACGTCGGTCAGGCCGGCCTGGGCGGCCTCCTCGACGATGTACTGGAGCACCGGCCGGTCGACGACCGGCAGCAGCTCCTTGGGGACCGCCTTGGTGGCCGGCAGGAACCGGGTGGCCAGGCCGGCGGCCGGGATGACGGCCTTGACGGCGCGGGAGCGACCGGTCGCGGCGGTCGCTGAGGGGTTCGCTGAGTGCTCCGACATGTCGCGAGACTATCGGCCACGGCTCTGCCGCGGCGGGTGAGGACCGGAAGACGCGCCGCCCTGTGCCACCGGCGCGGCGTCCCCGGCGCCGGCCCGGGGCAGTCCGTCGGGCGGGCTGACGGCCGCCGCCACCACCGGGATCTCCTGGGTGGGGACCGGGTCGGGGGCCCGGGCCAGCCGGTAGCCGTCCCGGCCGGCGGCCTTGGCCGCGTAGAGCGCGTCGTCGGCCGCGTCGAGCACCTGCTGGCCGCCGGCCGCGTGGTCCGGGTAGACGGCGATGCCGATCGAGACGGTGACCGGCACCCGGATCGGCTCCCCGGTGTGCCCCTCCACCCGCACCGGCTGGTCCCGGACCACCGAGCCGAGCCGCTCGGCGACGATGGTGGCGCCCCGGGCGTCGGTCTCCGGCAGCAGCACCACGAACTCCTCGCCGCCCTGCCGGAACGCCAGGTCGACCTCGCGGATCTCCCCGCGTACCCGGCGGGCGAACTCGACCAGCACCGCGTCCCCGGCGGCGTGCCCCCACGTGTCGTTGACGTCCTTGAACCGGTCCAGGTCGAGGGCGAGCACGCTGAGCATCCGGCCGAACCGGTTGGCCCGTTCCACCTCGCGCCGGATCGACTCGCGCAGGTAGCGGTAGTTCCACAGCCCGGTCAGCGGGTCGGTCAGGGAAAGCCGCTGCGCCTCCTCGTGCACCCGGACGTTCTCCACGGCCACCGCCGCGTGGCCG
The DNA here is from genome assembly GCF_003013775.1 of Micromonospora sp. MH33. NCBI lineage: Bacteria > Bacillati > Actinomycetota > Actinomycetes > Micromonosporales > Micromonosporaceae > Micromonospora > Micromonospora sp. MH33. The sequence continues at coordinate 1,132 of NZ_MUYZ01000374.1, read as the reverse complement.
GCGAAGGTCCGCAGCGTGACCAGGTCGTCGTCGTCGAACTCGTCCGCCCCGGGCCGGTCGTAGAGGGCCAGCACACCGAGCGCCCGCGAGCTGGAGTCGTCGGACGACGGCTCCAGGTCGCGGCGCGGCTTCAGACGCGTCGAGCTGGGGGCGTCGGAGTCGGCCGGCGGGTGGCCGGGCCGTTCCGGGCCGCCGCGCGGTTCCGCGCCGCGGGGGGCGGCGAAGGGCACCGCCACGTACGTCTCGCAGGACGGCTCCCCCGTCGGCGGGTCCGCCGGCTCCCACCGGCCGCGCAGCGGCTCCCCGGTGGCGGCCACCGTGCCGAGCACCCCGGCGCCGACCGGCACCCGCAGCGTCGCCGGATCGGCCGGGTCCTCGGTCGGCCAGCGCCCGTCCAGCCCCTCGACGCACTGGCCGACCAGCACGCCGTCGCCGTCGAGCAGCAGCACGGCGCCGGCCCGCGCGCCCGTGGCGGCGATCGCGCTGTGCAGGATCACCCGCAGGATGCGTTGCAGGTCGTGGGTGCTGGCCAGGGTGTCGCCGAGCACGGTCAGGTGACCGCGGAGCTGGTCCCGGCTGCTGGTCAGCGCGGCCACGTAGCTGCCGGTCTCCCGGGTCATCCGGTTGAACGCGCTGGCCAGCCGCCCGATCTCGTCCCGGCTGCGGACCGGCACCCGGGCGGTCAGGTCGCCGTGCGCCACCCGGTCCACCGCGCCGGCCAGCTCGACCAGGGGTCGGGTGGTCACCCGGGCCAGCCGCCACGCGGTCAGCACGGCGAGCAGGGCGGCCAGCACCACCGCACCGACCAGGGCGGCGTAGAGGCCGGGCGGGCGCTCCCCCGGCACCGAGAGCACCAGCGGCAGCGGCTGGCCGGGGGACGGGCCGATTCGGCGCACGTACCGGCCGTCGACGGTCGGGGTCACCCGGTCCCCGTCCGCCTCGCGGGCGGCGGCCAGCACCGCCGCGCGTACCTCCCGGTCCTCGGTCGTGTGGGTGATCCGGCCCGGGTCGTCGAGGAGGGTGACCCCGACGCCGGTCACCGCGGCGAGCCGCGCCACGAAGGCCGGGTCGACGGGCTGCGCGGCGGCGACCGTGCCCAGGTCGGCGCCGGCCGGGTCGCGGATCCGGACCC
>NZ_MUYZ01000373.1:0-5642 GCF_003013775.1 Micromonospora sp. MH33 | reverse complement strand
GCCGGCTGCCCGTCGCGACCCAGCACGCGGAGCAGGGCGGCCCGCAGCGCGCCACCGACCCTCGGGCCCGCCCGGGCGACCCGACGCCACCGCTCCAGGCGTCCCACACGGTCAAGGTACGGCAGCACCGCGGCGGCGGACCGGGCGGATCCCGCAGGTCGCCCGGGCCGCCGCCGGCCCGCCGGTCAGGGCAGGGCCCACCGCTGGTTCGCGGCGCCGGTGCAGGACCAGAGCTGCACCGGGGTGCTGTCGGCGGAGTTGGCGCCCGCCACGTCGAGGCACCTACCGGACTGCGGGTTGCGCAGCGTGCCGTCGGCCTGCGCCGACCAGTTCTGGGCCCCGGTGCCGTTGCACGTCCAGAGCTGGATCTTCGTGCCGTCGGCCGACCCGCCGCCGGACACGTCGAGGCACTTGCCCAGCGCCTTGACGGTCGAGTTCGGGGTCACCGTCCAGCTCTGCGCGGTGCCGCCGTTGCAGGTGTAGAGCTGGATCTGGGTGCCGTCCGCGGTGGCGCCGCCCCGCACGTCGAGGCACTTGCCGGCCAGGCCCCGGACCGGGCCGGTCCCGCCGCTGCCCCCACCGCCCCGCACCAGGGTGAAGTCGTCCACGTCGAACAGCCCCGAGCCGGTGCCGGTGAAGGTCAGCCAGACGGTCTGGCTGCCGGTCGGCACGCCGGTCAGCGCGGTGCTGACGTCGGCGAAGGTGGTCCAGCTGCCGGTGTTCGGCACCGCCACCTGACCGAGCAGGGTGCCCGTCGGGGAGCCGGTGCGGAGCTGGAGGGTGCCGCCCGGGCCGCCGGAGACCACCCGGGCCCGCAGCGCGGTCACCCCGGTCAGGTCGAGCCCCTGGTACGCGGCCCAGTCGCCCGGGTCGACGTAGCCGAGGGTCTGCCCGCCGTTGGCGCCCGCCTTGGTGAACGGGGTGACCCCGCTGGCCGAGCTGAACGCCTCGGCCTGCACGGTGGTGTTCCCGGCCGGCGGCGGCGTGGTGCCCAGTTCCTTGATCCGGATGTTGCGGAACGAGACGTCGTCGCCGGTGCCGTGGTTCTGGATGCCGACGTGGCCGGCGAGCGACCGGGCCGGGTCGGTGTTGGTGAAGTCATTGATCTTCACGCCGTTCAGGAAGACCTGGAGCCGCTCCCCCTCGACCAGCAGCTCGTAGGTGTTCCACTCCCCCGCCGGGTTGAGCGCCGCGTCCCGGGCCGCGAGGTCGGCGGACTTGAAGGTGTAGACCGCGCCGGTGGTCCGGTCGGGGCTGTCGGTCGGGTCGATCTGGATCTCGTAGCCGTTGTTCACCGCCGACCAGGGGTCGCTCGACGGCGGGAAGCCGATGAAGACGCCGGAGTTGTCGTCCCCGGCCAGCCGCCAGTCCAGCTTCAGCGAGTAGTTGGTGAACTGCTTGGCGCTGTACCAGTACAGGCCCATCCCGCCGACCGAGGTGAGGGTGGCGTCGGCATTGGTGAAGCTGCCCGGACCGGCCTGGGACCAGCCGGTGGTGGCGCCGTTGTAGAGCGTCGCGTAGCCGGTCTCCGGGCGGCAGTCGGCCTTGCTGCGACCGGCCGCGTACCGGATGCCGCCGAGCAGGTGGGCGCGGAACGCGGCCTCGGCGTAGGACGCCTGGGTGTGGCCCCCGCCGGTGTAGAAGGACCGGCCGCCCGCGTACGCCTTGCACCAGGCGTGCGGGTGGTCGCCGCCCATCGAGCCGCCGGAGTACGACGACTCGTCGAGGGTGGCCAGCACGTGCGCGGTGGACCGGGCGTTGGTGCGGTAGTTGTACCACTCGTCGGTGCGGTTCCAGGTCTGCGGCAGGTGGGCGGTGGCGGCGTGCGCCCGGTCCTCCACCTTCACGGTGGCCGGCTGGATCGCCGGGTGGGAGGCGAACCAGGCGCCGACCAGGTTGCCGTAGAACGGCCAGTCGTACTCGGTGTCGGCGGCGGCGTGCACGCCCACGTAGCCGCCGCCCGCGCCGATGTACGCCTCGAAGGCGGCCTGCTGGGTGGGGTCGAGCACGTCGCCGGTGGTGTTGAGGAAGACGACCGCCTCGTACCGGGCCAGGTTGGCGGTGGTGAACTGGGCGGCGTCCTCGGTGGCGGTGACGGTGAAGTTGTTCGCCGCCCCGAGGTCGCGGACGGCCTGGATGCCGGCCGGGATGGCGTCGTGCCGGAAGCCGGCGGTCTTGGAGAAGACCAGCACGTCGTAGGGGGCGTCGGCGGCGGCCGCCGGGGTGGCCGGGGTGGTGCAGGCGAGGGTGGCGAGGACGGCGGTGGCCGCGCCGAGGGCGGTGCGGAGGAGTCTCATGTCGCTCTCCAGGGCCGGACGGGGTGCGGGGCCGGCCACCCGGCCCCGCACCGTCGGATCAGGGCAGGGTCCACTTCTGGTTCTCGGCGCCGGTGCAGGTCCAGAGGTGTACGGGCGTGCTGTCGGCGGAGTTGTTGCCGGAGACGTCGAGGCACTTGCCGGACTGCGGGTTGCGCAGCGTGCCGTCGGCCTGGGCGGACCAGTTCTGCGCGCCGGTGCCGTTGCACGTCCAGAGCTGGATCTTGGTGCCGTCGGCGGTCGCGCCGCCGGAGACGTCCAGGCACTTGCCGAGCGCCTTGACCGTCGAGTTCGGGGTCACCGTCCAGCTCTGCGCCGTGGTGCCGTTGCAGGTGTAGAGCTGGATCTGGGTGCCGTCGGCGGTCGCGGCGTTGCGCACGTCGAGGCACTTGCCGGCCAGCCCCCGGATCGGCCCGGTGCGTACGCCGGAGGTGGTGAGGGTGAACGAGTCCACGTCGTAGAGCGCGCCGGCGCCACCCGCGAACGTGAGGTAGAGGGTGGTGGTCCCGGCGGGCGGGTTGGCGACCGAGCCGGTCACCGTGGTGAACGTGTCCCACGCCCCGGTCACCGGCACGGTGGCCGAGCCGAGGACGGTGCCGGTCGCCGAGCCGGCCCGGAGCTGGAGGGTGCCGCCCACCCCGGCCGAGGAGACCCGGGCGCTGAACCCCGTGACGTTGCCGAGCTGGTAGGGCTCGAACGCGATCCAGTCCCCGTTGTGGATGTCGCCGACGGTCCGGCCGCCCTCGGCGGTCGCCTTGTCGAAGGTGTTGATCCCGGCGGAGGTCTTGAAGTGCTCGGCCTGCCGGTGCCGGGGCTGGAGGGTGTGCTGGGTGTGCGTGGTCAGGCCGCCGGAGTCGGTGTACTCGGCGTCGAAGATCGCGAAGATGTTCGCCGCGTCGTCGTGCTCGCCGTCGACCGGGATGCTGATCGACCCGGTGCAGCCGGTCGCCGAGGTGATCTGGTGGCCGTGCTGGTCGTGGCCGAGCACGTAGGTCATCTTGACCCTGGTGCAGTCGATCGTGCCGTCCTCCGGGTCGGTGACGGTGATCCGGAACGGGACGGTGTCGCCGAAGGAGAAGAGCTGCCCGTTGCCCGGGCTGTTCACGGTGACCGTCGGCGCGGTGTTGCCGACCGTGATGATCACGCTGGCGGTGCCGGTGGCGCCCTGCGGGTCCCGGACGGTCAGCGTGGCGGTGTAGCGGCCGTTCGCGGTGTAGGTGTGCGACGGGTTCGCCGCCGTCGAGGTGCCGCCGTCGCCGAACGCCCAGGCGTACGTGAGCGCACCGCCCTCCGGGTCGGACGAGCCGGCCGAGGAGAAGGTGACCGCCAGCGGGGCCGTGCCGGAGGTCTTGTCGGCGGCGGCGCGGGCCACCGGCGCACGGTTGCCGCCGCCGAGGTAGTCGAAGCGGTACAGCGCCGAGTTGGCGTCGCCGTTGAAGTAGCCGGTGCCGTAGTCGAGCACGTAGTAGGCGCCGTCCGGCCCGAACGCCGAGTCCATCACCTGCTTGCCGGTCCACGGGAAGGCGTCGATGGTGCCGGGCGTGCCGTCGGCGTTGAGGTGGATCGGCTTGATCCAGCCCCGGCCGAACTCGGTGGCGAAGAACTGCCCGTCGAAGGACTGCGGGAACTTCGTGGTGGACGGGTTGGCGGCGTCGTACCGGTAGACCGGGCCGGCCATCGGCGACTCGGAGCCACCGCCGAACTCGGGCGGGCTGCCGGCGTCGCCGGCGTACCGGATCCAGGCGGGCTTGGCGGCCGGCAGGGTGGTCAGGCCGGTGTTGCGGAAGGAGTTGTTCGTGGGGCCGCCCGCGCAGTTGTACTTCGCGCCGGCCGTGCCGGTGGCGAAGTCCCACTCGGCGTACGTCTCGGCCGCCGTGTTGGTGCCGGTGCAGTACGGCCAGCCGTAGTTGCCCGGCGCGGTGACCCGGTCGAACTCGACCTGCCCGGACGGGCCGCGGGCCGAGCTGGTGCCGGCGTCCGGGCCGTAGTCGCCGACGTAGACGGCGCCGGTGGCCTTGTCGACGCTCATCCGGAACGGGTTGCGGAAGCCCATCGCGTAGATCTCCGGTCGGGTCCGCGCGGTGCCGGGCGGGAAGAGGTTGCCGGCGGGGATGGCGTACGACCCGTCGGCGTTCACCTTGATCCGCAGGATCTTGCCGCGCAGGTCGTTGGTGTTGCCGGCGCTGCGCTGCGCGTCGTACGCGGGGTTGCGCTCGGTCCGCTCGTCGATCGGCGCGTAGCCGCCGGAGTCGAACGGGTTGGTGTCGTCGCCGGTGGAGAGGTAGAGGTTCCCGGCGGCGTCGAAGTCGATGTCGCCGCCGACGTGGCAGCACATGCCGCGGTCGGCCGGCACGTCCAGCACGTCGACCTTGCTGGCCTGGTTGAGCGTGAAGTCGGCGTTGAGGGTGAACCGGGAGAGCCGGTTGACGCCCCGCCAGGCCGAGAAGTCGGTGCCGGTGGCGGGGGCGTCACCGGCCGGGGTGGTCAGCGGGGGCGCGTAGTAGAGGTAGATCTGCCGGTTGCTCGCGAAGCCGGGGTCGACGCCGACGCCCTGGAGCCCCTCCTCGTCGTGGGTGTAGACGGGCAGGGTGCCGATCACGGTGGTGGCGCCGGCGGCGTCGGTGCGCCGCAGCGTGCCGTTGCGGGCGGTGTGCAGGACCGAACGGTCGGGCAGCACCGCGAGGGACATCGGTTCGCCGGTCTCGGCGACGCCGCGGGCGAGTTCCACCTGCTGGAAGTCGCTCGCCGGGATGGGGTGCGCGGACGCCGGGACGGGGGTCGCGGCCAGGCCGACCGCGCCGGCGGCCGCCGCGAGCAGCAGCGCCGTTCCGGCGGGGAGCCATCGTCGGGTGGGGGTGTGGTGGGGGCTGGACATGCCTCTGCTGTCCCTTCCTGACGCGCGCAGCCAGGATCGGGCGCGCGTCGCGCCGGATGCCGTGCGGGGATGCTGCGCCGGGCCCGCCGGATGGGGCTCGGTGGGCCGTGACCACCGGTGGTTGCGGCCGGCCGGAGGTCACCTCGACGAGGCTGCCGGTTGCGGGCGGTTCACCTCGACGAAACAGCTCTGTGCTTGCGCACGACATTAAGACCTTTCGATTTGACTGTCCATAGCTTCCGACGGTTCCGGAACAACTTTCGTCGATGGGCGACAAAAGTTGCCGTCAGCGGCGTCGGTCCACGGCCCGGGCCGCCAGGTCGGCCAGCGCGGCCCGGGCCGGCTCGGCCAGCGGCAGCCGCTCCAGGACGGCCAGGGCGGCGTCGGCGCGGGACCGGATCATCCGCTCCACCGCCGCCCGGGCCCCGGACGCCTCGACGATGCCGCGCACC
>NZ_MUYZ01000372.1:0-5657 GCF_003013775.1 Micromonospora sp. MH33 | reverse complement strand
GGTCCCGGCTGGCCGACCTGCCGGACGCGCTGGACCACGCGGTGGCCGCCACCGACCTGGGCATGGACCGCCGGCCGACCTGGTGGCGGGTGGTCGGCGCCCTCCAGTGGCTGGTCACCCTCGCGGCGCTGGCCGGCCTGGCCTGGCTGGTGCTGGGCTACGCGCTGCGCATCCTCGGCCTGCCCGCCCTGGACTACCCGGAGCTCGGCGAGGCGCCCTGGCCCACCGTGCTGCTGCTCGGCGGCCTGCTGGCCGGGCTGCTGGTCGCGGCGCTGACCCGGCCGGTGATCCGGTGGGCGGCGCGGCGCGCCCGGCGTCGGGCCGAGCAGCGGCTGCTCACCTCGGTGGGCAGCGTCGGCGAGAAGTACGTGCTGAACCCGGTCTGGGCGGTGCTGGCCCGCTACGGCGAGGCGCGCGAGGCGCTGCGGGAGGCGGCCCGGGGCTGAGTGCCGGCACGGCAGGCCCGGCGTGCTGACCGGTGTCCCGGTCGGCCCTACGGCGTAGGGTCGGTGCATGGCCACGCCACAGACCCCCTACGAGGCGGTGCTGCACGCCGCTCGCGACGTGACGAGGCTCGACTCCGCCCTGGACGCGGAGATGCTCGGCGCCGCGCTGCTCGGCAGCGTCTACGCCGTTGCCGAGACCGACCGGGAGAACGCCGTCCGCGACTTCGTGGCCGGCTTCCTCACCGCCACCTCGCGCCGCCGCAGTGCCGCCGCGACCACCATCCGCGCCGTCTTCGCCGCCCTCGTGCCGGACGCCGAGGGCGCCGCCCGGGTCCGCCCGGGGGCGTACGCCCCGGCCTGGGCCGGCCAGCTCGGCCGGGTGCACCTCACCGGTGCCTGGTCGTACGGCGACGTGTACGGCGACCAGACCTCCTACCTGGCCACCTTCGCCTACGACGACGACGGGGGCGGGCCGGAGCACGCCCTGGTCGCCCTGGTCGACCACAACATCGGGATCACCAAGGACGTGTTCGTGGGCGGTCCGGCCGCCCGGATCGTCGAGCAGGCCCGGGAGATCTGCACCGAGGACGAGTTCACCTGGTTCCGCACCGAGGACCCGGCCCGGATGCGCGCCGAGGTGGGCCGTCACCTGGCGGTCACCGACGACCTCGGCGAGTTGCCCGCGCAGGGCTCGCTGGCCACCGACCGGGCGCTGGTGGGTGCCCGGCTGGCCGCGCTCCCCGGCCCGGCGTCGCCGGCGGCGACGGCCGACGTCCCGCCGCTCACCGACGAGGTGCGGTCCCGGCTGATCCGGGCCTTCCTGGGCTCGCCGGAGGCGGTCCGGTTCGGCCTCGACCAGGTGGCCGACGGGGAGCTGGCCTCGCTGCACTTCTGCCTGGGGCTGCTGCTGGACCACGCGGCCAGCTTCCCGGACGCGGACCCGATGCGGTGGAGCCCGACGGTCGCCGAGCTGTTCCTGCTCGACTGGGTGCACCGCCGGGCCGTGCTGGACATGGACGACGCCGCCATGCTGCCCCGGGTGCTGCGCGGCTGGGCGGCGTACGCGGCCCGCCAGCGGGGCCTGCCGCCGGCGGCGGCCACCCGCACGGACGAGGCGGTCGCGGAGATGGTTCCCGAGTTCGCCCGGCTCTACAGCACGGGCGAGCGGCGCAGCCCGGCCACGGCGGCGGTGGCCCAGCTCATGGCGGACGGCGTCGACCCGGACGATCCGGCCGCGCTGGACGCCTGGATCGAGGCGAACCGTCACCGCCTCACCGACGACCCGGCCTGACCGGCCCGGCTGCGATCCGGGGCGGATCAGGCCGCGGTGGCGGTCGGGTCCGCGGTGGTCGACGCCGTGGCGCTCGGGTCCGGCTCCTCGCGCGGGCTGACCGTCGGCGTGGGTGACTCCTCCGGCGGCGTGCCGGTCGGTGACGGGGTGTCGTCCGGCGGCGCGGTCGTCGGGTCCGGTCCGTCGGTCGGCGACGGGGCCGGCTCGGACCGGGTGCCGGTGGGTTCGGCGGTCGGGCTGGGGCTGGGTTCCGGGGTGGCCGGGCGCGACGGCGACGGCGACGGCACCGGTGACGGGCGCGGCGAACCGGCCGGTGTGGTCCGGGTCGGGCGGGGCACCGGCACGGGCGTGGAGGCGGCCGGGCGGGACCGGCGGGAGCCGAGGTCGCTGTCGTCGGGCAGGGCCGGCGCGGCGGGGAGCACCGGCGCGGGCGGCACGGTGGTGGCCGCCGGGCCGGCGACGGGCGTCCGGGTGGGCGGAAGCGGGGACTGGTTCCCCTCGGGCAGCGCGATCACCACCGGGCCGACCGACGGGGTGGGGATGAACGGGGTGCTGCTGTCCGGAAGGGCGCTGTTCCCGACGGTGGCCGACCCGGCGCTGATCGCGGCGAGGATCGGCATGGACGCGGTGCCGGCCAGCAGCGCGACGGTGAACAGGTAGCCGCGGCTCGGGCCGCCCAGGCCGTGTGCGCGGTGGGCACCGACCACCGGCCGGTAGCCGGATCGCGGCACCGCCCGGTGCCGGCCCAGGAACGGAGTACCCGGAGGACCCTCTGGCGGCTCGGACACCGGCACACTCCTCGTACGCGTCGACGGGGCGGGAACCCGGCGCAGGCCAAACGGACAAATGCCGCGCGGGGGATCACCGCCAGCTTGAACCAGTGACGCTAAGTTCACCAGCCGCCACAGCGTGTCGACACACAAATTGTCCGTCGCCCGAGGACGACTCACCAGACAAATACGTCTATGAGTCGCGAACGAGACGGAACGTCACCGGTGGAGGAGGCCATACTGTGGGCCCGCTCACCTCCTCTGCAATCATTCAGGCACGACGGCAACGCAGCCGCTACCTCCGCGCACCCCGCGGCTGGTGCGGTACGGCGCCGGCGCTCCCGGGTCGGGCTCCTGACGGGACCCGGCTCACGCCGCGCGGCAACCCTCACCGGGGCTAGGCGCGGCCGCCAGGGACCGACCCGGCACCAGCCGGGTCGGGCGCACGATGTGCGCGGCACGGGTCACCCCCCGGCGCCGGCGCAGACCAGACAGGGAGAGACGGATGGCAAAGGGCGACCCCGGGGCCGCCACCCGCAGCAAGCGGGCCGCACCCCGTACCACGCGCGCCGCCGCCACGGGCGAGCCGGAGCTCGTGCAGCTGCTCACGCCCGAGGGCGAGCGGATCGAGAGCGCGCTCGGCCCGGACGGGACCGAGTACCGCGTCGACTTCACCGACGAGGAGTACCGCGGGCTCTACCGCGACCTCGTGCTGGTCCGGAAGCTCGACGCCGAGGCCACGGCGCTCCAGCGCCAGGGCGAGCTGGGCCTCTGGGCCAGCCTGCTGGGCCAGGAGGCCGCGCAGGTCGGCTCCGGCCGGGCGCTGCGTACGCAGGACATGGCCTTCCCGACCTACCGGGAGCACGGCGTCCTCTACTGCCGGGGCATCGACCCGATCATGCCGCTCGGCCTGTTCCGCGGCGTCGACCAGGGCGGCTGGGACCCGAACGAGTTCAAGTTCAACATGTACACGATCGTCATCGGGGCGCAGACCCTGCACGCGACCGGGTACGCCATGGGTGTCGCCATGGACGGCAAGACCGGCAGCGACGACGGCGAGGCGGTGATCGCCTACTTCGGTGACGGCGCCACCAGCCAGGGCGACGTCAACGAGGCGTTCGTCTGGGCCAGCGTCTTCAACGCCCCGCTGGTGTTCTTCTGCCAGAACAACCAGTACGCCATCTCCGAGCCGCTGGAGCGGCAGACCCGCGTCCCGCTCTACCAGCGGGCCGGCGGCTTCGGCTTCCCCGGCGTGCGGGTGGACGGCAACGACGTGCTCGCGTCGTACGCGGTCACCCGGCACGCGCTGGACAACGCGCGGCACGGCCAGGGCCCGAGCCTCATCGAGGCGTACACCTACCGGATGGGCGCGCACACCACCTCCGACGACCCGACCCGCTACCGGATCGCCAGCGAGGTCGAGGCCTGGCAGGCCAAGGACCCGATCGCCCGGATGAAGGCGTTCCTGGCCAAGCAGCAGATCGTCGACGAGTCGTTCTTCGCCGAGGTCGACGAGCAGGCCCGCGCCGAGTCGGTGCACCTGCGCGAGCGGGTGCTCGCCATGCCCAACCCGGAGCCGGTGACCATGTTCGACCACGTCTACCCCAACGGGTCCCCGGAGCTCGACGAGCAGCGGGCCCGGTTCTCGAAGTACATGGAGTCGTTCGAGGGGAGCGCCCACTGATGGCCACGGAGACGCTCACCCTCGGCAAGGCCCTCACCGCCGGCCTGCGCAAGGCCCTGGAGAACGACCCCAAGGTCGTCATCATGGGCGAGGACGTCGGCAAGCTCGGCGGCGTCTTCCGGATCACCGACGGCCTGCAGAAGGACTTCGGCGACCAGCGGGTGATCGACACCCCGCTCGCCGAGTCCGGCATCATCGGCACCGCGGTCGGCCTGGCCATCCGCGGCTTCCGGCCGGTCTGCGAGATCCAGTTCGACGGCTTCGTCTACCCGGCGTACGACCAGATCGTGTCGCAGGTGGCGAAGATGCACTACCGCTCGCAGGGCAAGGTACGGATCCCGATGGTCATCCGGATCCCCTACGGCGGTGGCATCGGCGCGGTCGAGCACCACTCGGAGTCGCCCGAGGCGTACTTCGCGCACACCGCCGGCCTGAAGGTCGTGAGCTGCGCGAACCCGCAGGACGCGTACTCGATGATCCAGCAGGCCATCGCTTCCGACGACCCGATCGTCTTCCTGGAGCCGAAGCGGCGCTACTGGGAGAAGGGCCCGGTCGAGCTGGACGCCCCGCTGGCCGAGGCGTACCCGCTGCACGCCGCCCGGGTCGCCCGGCCGGGCACCGACGCCACGGTGCTGGCGTACGGCCCGATGGTGCGTACCGCCCTGGACGCGGCCACCGCCGCCGCCGAGGACGGCCGGGAGCTGGAGGTCATCGACCTGCGCACGCTCTCGCCGCTGGACCTGACCGCCGCGTACGAGTCGGTGAAGCGCACCGGCCGCTGCGTGGTCGTCCACGAGGCCCCGGGCAACCTGGGCCTCGGGTCGGAGATCGCCGCCCGGATCACCGAGGAGTGCTTCTACTCCCTGGAGTCCCCGGTGCTGCGGGTCACCGGCTTCGACATCCCTTACCCGGCCGCCCGGGTGGAGGAGGAGTACCTGCCCGACCTCGACCGGGTGCTCGACGCCGTCGACCGCACCTTCGGCTGGTGAGCGGCATGTCGCGGATCAAGGAGTTCAACCTCCCCGACCTGGGCGAGGGCCTGACCGAGGGCGAGATCCTCGCCTGGCTGGTCAAGGTGGGCGACGACATCGAGCTGAACCAGCCGATCGTCGAGGTCGAGACCGCCAAGGCGGCGGTCGAGATCCCGGCGAAGTGGGCCGGCCGGGTGCAGGCGATCTTCCACCCGGAGGGCGCCACGGTCGAGGTCGGCAGCCCGATCATCGCGATCGACACCGACCCGAACGCCGGGCCGATCGAGCAGCCGAAGGACGACGCCTCCCGGCCCACCCCGTCGGCGGCCTCGCTGGCCGCCGTCGAGGTCGCGCCGGAGGAGGGCATGGTCGAGCCGGGCCTGATCGGTGGCGTGGCGCCGGGCGGGCGTACCGCCGTGCTGGTCGGCTACGGCCCGCGGAACGCGCCGGCCAAGCGCCGCCCGCGCAAGGGCGGCGTCCCGGCCCAGGCCGCGG
>NZ_MUYZ01000371.1:0-5662 GCF_003013775.1 Micromonospora sp. MH33 | reverse complement strand
CGGATGGGCCGGTGGCGCGCGTGGCCGGGACCGGCGGCGCCGGCGGGTGGGTGAGGGTGCTCGGGCCCACCGTGCTGCTGCCCGCCGCCGCGGCGCTGGCGGTGGCCGCCGCCGACCTGTCCGGGATGAGCAAGGCCGAGGTGGAGCGGATCTGGCTGCCGTTCGCGGTCTGGCTCCTGGTCGCCGTGGCCCACCTGCCGCCGCCGGCCCGCCGCTGGTGGCTCGCCGCCCAGGCGCTCACCGCACTCGCCGTCAACCACCTGCTGTTCACGGTCTCCTGAGGTTGGCGGCAACAGGTCAGCGGATCGCACCACCAACGTCATGATCAACCGTGGCGGAGTGGTCGGCGGGGGTCAGGCGGGCAGGGCGGCGGGCTCGCGTAGGGGGTCGGTGGCGAAGGCGGTCACGCCGTCGGTGAAGGCGACCCGGGCGGTGTAGCCGAGCAGGTCCCGGGCCCGGGTCGGGTCGGCCACCACGTGCCGGACGTCGGCCGCCCGCGCCCCGCCGACCACCTCCGGCTCGGGACCGTCCATCGCCCGGGCCAGGGCGGCCGCCAGGTCGCCCACGGTGTGCGGCTCCCCGGAACAGACGTTCACCGGGACCAGCCCGTCCGGAGTGGGCGCGGCGAGCGCCAGCAGGTTGGCCCGGGCCACGTCGGTGACGTGCACGAAGTCCCGGCGCTGCCGGCCGTCCTCGTACACCCGGGGCGGCCGGCCGCCGGCGAGCGCCGAGCGGAACAGCGAGGCGACCCCGGCGTACGGGGTGTCGCGCGGCATCCGGGGGCCGTAGACGTTGTGGTAACGCAGCGCCCACACGCCGCCCCCGGTCTGCCGGGCCCAGGCCGCGGCGTAGTGCTCCTGGGCGAGTTTGCTGGCCGCGTAGGTGCTGCGCGGCTCCAGCGGGGCGTCCTCGGGGACCAGTGCCGGGTCGAGGGTGCCGTCGCAGGCCGGACAGGTCGGGTCGTACCGGCCGGCGGCGAGGTCGGCGGGCCGGCGCGGGGCGGGGCGGACCACGCCGTGCCGGCCGCAGGTGTAGCGGCCCTCGCCGTAGACCACCATCGAGCTGGCCAGCACCAGCCGGGACACCCCGGCCCGGTGCATGGCGGCGAGCAGCACCGCCGTGCCGTGGTCGTTGTGGCCGGCGTAGTCCGGGGCGTCGGAGGGATCCAGCCCGTGCCCCACCATGGCCGCCTGGTGGCAGACCGCGTCCACCCCGGACAGCAGCCGGTCCAGCAGCGCGGCGTCGCGGACGTCGCCGACCACCGGGTCGTGCGGCCGGGACCACTCCGGCAGCGCGCCGCCGTGCGCCTGGGGCAGCAGCGCGTCCAGGCAGACCGCCTCGTGGCCCTCGGCGGCCAGCAGGTCGGCGATCTGAGATCCGATGAAGCCGGCCGCGCCGGTGACCAGTACGCGCATGCGGCCAGGTTAAGGCACTCCGTGGTCCGGTTCGGGCGGTTCGTGGCGGACGTCAGCGGTCCGTAAGAGACGACGGCGGTAAGGGTTCGGTAATGCGGCAAACCGGACCGGTGCCCGGTCGCGGCGTCTAGCGTCCTGCTCAGGGGACCATCGGCGGACGGTGGCCCCGGACCGCGCGGACCAGGAGGAGGAGACGTGCCCGCCAGCCCGCCCCCACCGGACGACGCGCCGTCGGCCGCCCCCGCGGCGCTGTGGCGTGGGCTGGCCCGGCACCGCCCGCCCGGGGTGGACGCCGCCGACCGGGCCTGGCGCAGCCCGGTCCGCGGGCCCTGGCTGACCTCGGTGCTCGGCGCCGTGCTGCTGGCCACCCTGCCCCTGGTGATCGTCACCGGGCTGCTCGACTGGATCGCCTACGGGCCCCGCCTCGACCAGGCGTTCCCCCGGGACGTGGGCTGGCTGCACCCGCCGGTGTTCGACTGGCCGACCCGGCCCGCCTGGCTGTTCCGCCTCACCCAGGGGCTGCACGTGACGCTCGGGATCGTGCTGGTACCGGTGGTGCTGGGCAAGCTCTGGTCGGTGGTGCCCAAGCTCTTCGACTGGCCGCCGGCCCGCTCGGCCGCCCAACTGCTGGAGCGGCTGTCACTCCTGCTGCTGGTCGGCGGCATCCTCTTCCAGACGGCCACCGGGCTGCTGAACATCCAGTACGCGTACCTGTTCGGCTTCGACTTCTACACCGCGCACTGGTACGGCGCCTGGATCTTCACGGCCGCGCTGGTCACCCACGTGGCGGTCAAGCTGCCCCGGATGGTCACCGCGCTGCGCGGGCCGGGCTTCGCGCGTACCCCGCTGGAGCGGACCCGGCCGGAGCCGGCGGACCCGGACGGCCTGGTGGCCCGGCGGCCCGGGCCGGCGACGATGAGTCGGCGCGGGTTGCTGGCCCTGGTCGGCGGCGGAGCGCTGCTGCTGGCGGCGCTGACCGTCGGGCAGAGCGTCGACCCGCTGCGCCGCACCGCGCTGCTGCTGCCGCGCGGCCGGCGGATCGATGACGGGCCGACCGGCTTCCCGGTCAACCGCAGCGTCGCCGTGGCCGGCGTGACCCCGGAGCAGACCGGGGCCGCCTGGCGGCTCACCCTGCAGGCCGGGAACCGTACGGTCACCCTGAACCGGGCCCGGCTGCTCGCCCTGGCGCAGCACACGGCCGTCCTGCCGATCGCCTGCGTGGAGGGCTGGTCCACGTCGCAGACCTGGACCGGGGTCCGGCTGCGCGACCTCGCCGCCCTGGTCGGGGCGGACGATCCGGCCACCGCGCGGGTGCGATCGCTGGAGCGCGCCGGCCTGTTCCGCGAGGCCGTCCTGCACGGCGGCCAGGTGACCGACCCCGACGCGCTGCTCGCCCTGCGGGTCAACGGCGTCGACCTGAGCCCCGACCACGGCTACCCGGCGCGGATCATCGTGCCGGCGCTGCCCGGGGTGCACTGCACGAAGTGGGTGGCGGAGATCGTGTTCGATGGCTGAGCTCCGGCGGGCCTACGGCGCCGCGCACTGGCACCTGCTGCTGCTGGCCGGCTGTTTCGCGGTCACCGGCTGGATCGCGCTGCGGCTGGCCGGCGAGGCGTCGGCCCTTCGGATGCTGCTCTGGTTCCTCGGCGCGGTGATCGCGCACGACCTGGTGCTCTTCCCGGTGTACGCGTCGCTCGACCGGGCGCTGCGCCGCGCCCTGGGGCGGGGCGGTGCCCCGTCGCCGCTGAATCACGTGCGGGTCCCGGCGCTCGGCGCCGGCCTGCTGTTCCTGGTCTACCTGCCCGGGATCCTCGGCCTCGGCGACGGCACCTACCTGGCGGCGACCAGCCAGGCGCCCCGGGCACTGCTCGGCCGGTGGCTGGCGGTCAGCGGGGCGCTCCTCGCCGCGAGCGCGCTGCTCTACGCCGCCCGCCGGGTGGCCCACCGGGCCCGCTGACGGCGACGGTCAGGGGGCGATGCGCAGCTTGCGGATGTGGGCGTCGTCGTAGTCCTCGAACCGGAACCGCAGCCCGGCGAACGGGCTGCCGGGGAAGTCGCCGCTGATGGTGGCGGTCACCACCGTGCCCGCCGGGCTGTCCTCGACGTCGGTGATCTCGTACGAGACCACTGGGGTCTCGCGGCGCCAATCGCGGATCTCCCGGATGCCCCGGTGGGACCGCCCCTCGTCCTCGACCACGGCGTCGTCGGCGAAGAGGGCGAAGTAGGCCTCCTTGTCCGGCTGGCCGGCGAGCGCGAAGTAGCGGCGGATCATGTCGGGTGCGGTGTTCACGGTGCTGGCTCCTTGCCGGTCGTGGCGGGTCGTCCTGATCCTGCCCGGCGGGTACGACTAACCCGCCCGGTTCGCGCGTTCCGGGTCAGGAGCCCGGGCCGACCAGCAGGGCGGCCACGGTGGCCGTGGTGCCCAGGAGGGCGAGCGCGGCGCTGGTGGCCACGAACCGGCCCAGCGGCACGGCCACCCCGGCGGCCCGGCAGCGCTCGTACCAGATCAGTGTCGCCAGCGAGGCCCACGGCGTGGCGAGCGGGCCGACGTTGGTGCCGACCAGCAGGGCCAGCAACTGGGTGTGGTTCCCGGCGGCGATGACCGCCTCGCCGGCCACGTACGCGGGCAGGTTGTTGACCACGTTGGCGAAGAGCGCGCCGACGCCGCCGGCCCGCAGCGCGCCCGCCGCGCCCGGGTCGGCGCCGATCAGCGTGCCCATCACGGTGTCCAGGCCGTGCCGGCCGATGGTCTGCACCACCAGGAACAGCCCGGTCACGAAGACCAGCAGCCGCCACGGGACCAGGGCGAGCCGCAGGCTGCCGCGGGCGCGCACCGCGAAGCCGGCGACCAGGATCGCGGCGGCCACCCCGGAGGCGACGCCGATCTCGACGCCGATCAGGATCCCGGCGACGAAGAGCAGGCAGGCGGCGAGCGCGGTGCGGTAGAGCACCCGGTCCGGCGGCACGTGCGGCGGCGGGGGGACGAACGGGTCGGCGCCGGCCCGGGCCGGCCGCCAGTACCACCACCAGAGCAGCACCATGGTGATCACGATGGCCACGAGCTGCGGCCACCACATCCGGGCCGCCCAGGGCACCGGGTCCAGGCCGATGCGGTCGCTGGCCAGGATGTTGGTCAGGTTCGACACCGGCAGCAGCAGGCTCGCCGTGTTGGCCAGCCAGACCGTGGTCATCGCCAGCGGGGTCGGCGGCACGCCCAGCTTGCGGGCCAGGGCGATCATCACCGGGGTGAGCAGGACGGCCGTGGTGTCCAGGTTGAGCGCGATGGTGGTCACCGAGGCGAACCCGACGCAGAGCCAGAACAGCGCCCGGTAGCTGCCCCGGGCGGTGATCGCCACCCGGGCGGCGAGCGCGTCGAAGACCCCGGCCACCGCGGTCAGCTCGGCCAGCACCACCACCGTGCCGAGAAAGATCAGGATGGGCACGATCCGGCGTACGGTGCCCTCGGCGTCGGCGCGGGGGAGGAGCCCGGTGAGGACACAGAGGACGCCGACCGCGGCCAGCCCCAGCGCGATCCAGTCCAGGACGTGCAGTCGGCCCCAGCGGGTCCGGTCCGGTGCGGCGGACGGCGGCTCGCCCACGGTCTCCACGAGGGATGATCCTCGCACACCCCCGCCCGGCCGGGCCGGCCCGACGCGGCCGGGCAGCGGCTGCCGAGGGTGTCCACGGATTGACGGTCAGTGGCCATAATGATCGGGTGGCTGTAGGCGCGCACCCGACCCGGTCCGACCGCCCCATCGACTTCTTCATCAGCTACTCGCCCGCCGACGAGCGCTGGGCGACCTGGCTGGCGTGGGAGTTCGAGGCGGCCGGCTACCGCACCCTGCTCCAGGCGTGGGACTTCGTGGCCGGCACCAACTTCATCGACTTCATGGACCGCGGGGTCCGCGAGGCCGAGGTGGTGGTGGCGGTCCTGTCCGAACGCTACCTGCACTCCACCTACGGCAAGCTGGAATGGCAGGCCGCGCTGCGCGCCGACCCGGACGGCACGGGCAACAAGCTGGTCACCGTGCGGGTCGAGGACTGCCCCATCGACGGCCTGCTCGCCACCATCACCTACGTCGACCTGGTCGGGGTGAGCGATCCGGCGCAGGCGCGGGGCCGCGTGCTGGACCGGATCCGGGAGGCGCTCGACGGCCGGGCCAAGCCGATGCGGCAGCCGGCCTTCCCGCACCATCCCGCCGACCCGGCCGGGGTGCTCGCCGCGCCCGCCGGCGGTGCGCCCGCGC
>NZ_MUYZ01000370.1:0-5684 GCF_003013775.1 Micromonospora sp. MH33 | reverse complement strand
GGCCGGCCCCGGCCAGCCCGATGACGCCGGCTCGGACCCGGGTCGGGTCGACGTCGGCGAGGGCGGCGCGCAGCGCGGCGAGGAGTTCGGCGGCGGCCCGCTCGGCGCCGTGGCTGGTCGGGTTGCCCCCGCCGGCGCGGCCGGTGCCGAGGCGTACCCCGTCGAGGCTGAGGGCGGCGGCGCGGGTGGACGTACCCCCGACGTCGAGGCCGACCACGACGGTGTCCGACATCCCTTCATGCTGGTCGGCCGCGCTTCCGGGCGCAAGATCCGGGCTGTGCGCCAGGTAACAGTTTGAAAACTTCGCCCACGGCCTTGACACGGAGGGGCCTTCAGTAAGAACTTTTACCACTAACAGTTAACACTCTTTTCCGAAAGGCGCCCCATGGTTGATCACGAGGTGGACACCCCCGCGGGGACCGCGGTGGTCGACGCCGACGCGGTCGACCGGCGGGGTGCGGTGGCCGTCTCCTCCGACGGTGTGCTGGCCAGGGTCCGGGCCGGGGCGGGGGAGCTGACGGGGGCGTTGCGCCGGGTCGCCGAGCACGTGCTCAGCGACCCGGAGGCGGCGGCCCGGGCCACGATCGTCGAGCTGGCCGAGCGTAGCGGCACCTCACCGGCCACCATCACCCGGTTCTGCCGCGCCATGGGCTTCGAGGGCTACGCCGACCTGCGGCTCGGCATCGCCGCGGAGACCGGCCGGGCGCGCTCGGCGGGCTGGACGGTCGACATCGGCCGGGAGATCCAGCCCAGCGACCCGCTGTCCCGGGTGCTCGACCAGATCATGGCCGCCGACACCCGGGCCATGCACGACACCGCCGCGCTGCTCGACCTCGGCGAGGTGGAGCGGGCCGCGGTGGCCATCGCCGGGGCCAGCCGGGTGAACATCTTCGGCGCCAGCGGCAGTGCCCTGGTCGGCGAGGAGATGCAGTTCAGCCTGCACCGCATCGGGGTGGCCGCCTGGGCCTGGAGCGACGTGCACGAGGGGCTGGCCAGCGCCGCGCTGCTCGGCGTCGGCGACGTCGCGCTCGGTATCTCGCACACCGGGCAGACCCGGGAGACCATCGAGATGCTCGCCGAGGCGGGCAGCCGGGGGGCCACCACCGTCGCGCTGACCGGGTTCCCCCGCTCGCCGCTGGCCGAGCTGGCCGACATCGTGCTGGTCACCGCCAGCCAGGCCACCACGTTCCGGCCCGACGCGCTCTCCGCGCGGCACCCCCAGCTCGTCGTGCTCGACCTGCTCTACATCGCGGTGGCGCAGCGCACCCACGACCGCGCCCACGCGGCCTTCCGGCGTACCGCCCAGGCCGTTGACGGGCACAAGGCCGAGAAGGGGGCCACCACCTCATGATCAGTGCCCAGCGGTACGCGGACGCCGTCCGCCCGGTGCTCGACCGGCTGGTCGACACCCAGGCGGAGGCGGTCGACCGGGCGGCCGACGTGATCGCCGGCGGCCTGCGCGCCGGTGGTGTGCTCCAGGCGTTCGGCGCCGGCCACTCCGAGGCGTTCGCCGCCGAACTGGTGGCCCGGGCCGGCGGCCTGGTACCGACCAACCGACTCTCCCTGCACGACCTCGTGTTGCACGGCGACGCGCCCCGCGACGTGCTCGCCGACCCCAAGCTGGAACGCGACCCGGCCGTGGCGCACCAGCTCTACGCCCTGGCGGGGCCGCAGCCGGAGGACGTGTTCGTGGTCGCCTCCCAGTCCGGCATCAACGGCTCGGTGGTCGAGCTGGCGACGCTGGTCCGGGAGCAGGGCCACCCGTTGATCGCGGTCACCTCGGTCGAGCACACCGCACGGGTCGCCCCGCGGCACCCGTCCGGCCACCGGCTCGCCGACCTCGCCGACGTCGTGCTGGACAACGGCGCGCCGTACGGCGACGCACTGCTGCCGCTCGAGGGCGGCGGCGCGGTCTGTGCGGTCTCGTCGGTCACCGCGGCGCTCCTGGCGCAGCTGCTGACCGCCGAGGTCGTACGACGGTTCCACCAGGCCGGGGAGGTACCCCCTATCTACCTCTCCGCCAACGTCCCCGGTGGGGATGAGCACAACCTCGCCCTCGAGTCGCGGTACGCCGGGCGCCTCCGGCGGACCGCCTGACCCGACCCACAAGGAGAGACAAAGATGTCGGTTATCCCCGAGAACCTCGGCGACCTCAGCCGCCGGACCCTGCTGCGGCGGGCCGCCGCGGCGGGCCTCCTCGCCACCCCGGCGATGGGCCTGCTCAGCGCCTGCGCCGGCAGTGAGCCGGAGAAGTCCGACAACGGCGGCGCGGCCAAGAGCAAGGACAACCCGTTCGGTGTGAAGGACGGCAGTGCCGTCAAGGTGGTCATCTTCAACGGCGGCCTGGGCGACCAGTGGGCCAAGGAAGACAAGGTCATCTTCAGCGCCAAGCACCCGAACGTCACGGTCAACATGTCTTCGACCCAGAAGATCAAGACCGAAGAGCAGCCGAAGATGGCGACGCAGCCGAGTGACCTGGTCATGAACTCGGGCGCCGACATGATGGACCGCAGCACGCTGATCAACGAGGGCGCCATCGAGCCGCTCGACGACCTGCTCACCGCGCCCGCCTGGGACAGCGAGGGCACCGTCGCCGACTCCCTGCTGCCGGGCACGGTCGGCGACGGCACCCAGAACGGCAAGTTCTACGTCGTGAACGTGGCGTACACGGTGTGGGGCAACTGGTACAACGCGGCGCTGTTCAAGAAGGAGGGTTGGCAGGCGCCGACCACCTGGGACGAGTTCTTCGCGCTGGCCCCGAAGATCAAGGCCAAGGGCATGGCGCCGTACGTGCACGACGCCGTGCACGGCTACTACCCGCGCTGGGCGCTCATGGCGAGCATCTGGAAGACCGCCGGCAAGCAGGTCGTCGTCGACATCGACAACCTGAAGGAGAACGCCTGGAAGGCCGACGGCGTGCTCAAGGCGCTGGAGCCGTGGGAGAAGCTGGTCAAGGACAAGCTGCTCCTGCCCGGCAAGCTCGACCACACCCAGTCGCAGCAGGCCTGGCTCGACGGCAAGGCGGCGTTCATCCAGGTCGGCACGTGGCTGAAGAACGAGATGTCGGCCACCATCCCGCCGGGCTTCGAGCTGACCCTGTCCGACTACTGGCACAACGCCGACGACAAGGCGCCGAAGGACGTGTTCGCGGCGTCCGGCGAGGGCTTCGTCGTGCCGAGCAAGGCCCCGAACAAGGAGGCCGCGAAGGAGTTCCTGCGGGCGATCCTGTCGAAGGCGGGTTCGGCCAAGTTCGCCGAGCTGACCAAGTCGCTGGCCTCCACCAAGGGCTCCGGCGACAACGTGCAGGACACCGCGCTCTCCAGCGCCAACACCCTGATGAAGAACGGCGGCAGCGAGCTGATCTCGGTCAAGTTCCAGGACTTCTACGCCGACCTGGACAAGGAGAGCCAGAACCTCTCCGAGGAGCTGATGGCCGGCCGGCTCACCGCGCAGCAGTTCGTCGACAAGATGCAGGCGGCCGCCGACAAGGTCGCCAAGGACTCGTCGATCAAGAAGCAGACCCGCACCGCCTGATCCGACGGAGAGAGTGAGTCCAATGCGGCACGGAGTCGCGCGTTTCGTCACGGGCTTCCTGGCCCTGCCCGTCGCGCTGTACCTGTTCTACGTGGTGTGGCCGTTCGCGCAGGCGGCGGGATACTCGCTGACCGACTGGGGCGGGTATTCGGATTCCCAGCGCTTCGTCGGGCTGGACAACTACGTCCGGCTGTTCTCCGACGAGCTGATCCGGAAGGCGTTCTGGCACAACGTCTTCTTCCTGGTCACCGTGCCGCTGTTCACCATCGCGCTGGCCCTGTTCCTCGCGTTCCTGCTCAACGTGGGCGGACGCGAGGACAGGGCCGGCATCCGCGGGGTCTTCGGCTCCGCCCTCTACAAGGTCATCTTCTTCTTCCCGCAGGTGCTGTCGCTGGTGGTCATCGCCGTCATGTGGCAGCAGATCTACCGGAGCGACAGCCAGGGCCTGATCAACGGCCTGCTCATCAAGATCGGGCTGGTCGACGCGGACAACCCGATCGCCTTCACCGCCGACCCGGAGCCGTTCCTCGGCATCCCCGCGGTGCTCTGGTGGCTGCTGCTCATCGCGGTGTGGAGCGGCGCCGGCTTCTACATGGTGCTCTTCTCCGCGGCCATGCAGTCGATCCCGAAGGACATCTACGAGGCGGCGATCCTCGACGGTGCGGGCCGGTTCCACACGTTCTTCCGGGTCACCCTGCCGCTGCTCCGGGACACCATCTCGGTCGCCTGGGTCTACCTGGGCTTCATCGCCCTGGACATGTACGCCCTGGTGTTCGTCATGACGCCGAGCCAGGGCGGCCCGAACCACGCCAGTGAGATCTTCGCGTCGGTGCTCAACTTCACCGCGTTCCAGAAGGGCCAGTTCGGCTACGCCTGCGCGATGGGTGTCGCGCTGGCCATCTTCACGATCCTGCTCGCCGCGGTGCAGCTGAGGATCACCCGCCGTGACCGTATCGAGTTCTGAAGGAGGCGCGACGATGAGCACGGCGACGCACGGTCTCGACCGGGCCGGCCAGGCCACCCCGCCCCGCACCGCGCCCGCGGGCCGGGACGCGCACCGGCCCAGGTGGGGTGCCCGGATCTTCAACGGCTTCTCCCACCTGTTCCTCGTGGTGTGGGCCCTGATGGTCATCTACCCGCTGCTCTGGGTGGTGATGTCGGCGCTCAAGAGCGACTCGGAGGTCATCCGGGAGCCGCTGTCGTTGATCCCCGACAAGCTGCACTTCGACAACTTCCTCCGGGCCTGGACGGCCGGGCACCTCGGGTCGTTCTTCCTGAACACCCTCCTGGTGCTGCTCGGCAGCGTCACGCTGACCATGCTGCTCGGCTCGATGGCCGCGTACGCCCTGGCGCGTTACGAGTTCCCCGGCAACCGGCTGATCTACTACATGTTCCTCTCCGGGCTCACCCTGCCGATCTACCTGGCCGCGGTGCCGCTGTTCAAGGGCGTCTACAACACCGGCGTCAGCCTGCCGCTGCTCGGCCCGAACAAGCACGTCATGCTGATCCTGGTCTACGTGGCCTGGTCGCTGTCCTTCACGATCTTCTTCATGCACTCGTTCTTCCGGACGCTGCCCGACACGATCGCCGAGGCGGCCCAGGTCGACGGCGCCTCGCACACCCGGACGTTCTTCAGCGTCATGCTGCCGATGGCCAAGCCCGGCCTGATCAGCATCGGCATCTTCAACGTGCTCGGCCAGTGGAACCAGTGGTACCTGCCGACCCTGCTCATGCAGTCGGTGTCCGGTGAGCCGAAGCACCAGGTGATCGCCCAGGGGCTGATCGAGCTGTCGGTCAACCAGGGCTACAAGTCCGACTGGTCCGGCCTCTTCGCCGGGGTCACCATGGCGATGCTGCCGGTGCTGATCGTGTACATCGTCTTCCAGCGCCAGGTGCAGTCCGGGCTCACGGCCGGCGTCGGCAAGTAACTCCCGCTACCCGCTGCCCGGTCCCTTCGGCATCTGTCGGAGGGGCCGGGCAGAATCGCGTCCGTGCTGGTGGCGATGGAGTCGGACGAGCGGGGCGGGGGAGTGCTGCAACCGCTCGACCCGGCCGGTCGCCCGGCCGGCCCGGCCGAGCCGGTGGCCGACCTGGCCGCCGCGGTGGCCGCCCGGGAGGCCGCCGACCGGCCCCGCTGGGTCTGGGCCACC
>NZ_MUYZ01000037.1:0-35409 GCF_003013775.1 Micromonospora sp. MH33 | reverse complement strand
CCGCGGCCGGAGGTGCCGCCGAGCGGCCGGTCCAGCGAGGCGAGCAGCGCGTCGCGGCCGGCGCGGATCGGGTCCCGCCCCGGGCGGGCGTGCTCGGACGGCGACGGCAGGCCGTGTCCGCCCCGGCTCGGCTCGCCGCGCGACGGGCCGGGCAGCGCGTGGCCGCCCCGCTCCGGCGCCGGCTCCTGGCCGAGGATCGGGGTGGGCCGCTCGGCGCACAGGTACTGCGCCATGTCGTCGTGCGGGGTGACGTTCTGCCGAAGCTTGTCGAGATCCCAGACCGCCTGGGCGGTGGCCTTGCCGGACGGCCAGGTGGCGATGATCCGCCAGGTGCCGTCGTCGCGCCGGTAGGCGTCCCAGGAGATCTTCTCGGTGTCGATCCCGTGCTGGGCCAGCCGGCCGTTGACCACCTCGGCCAGCGGCGTCGGCTTCTCGGCGCCCTTGAGCCGGGTGCGCCGGGCGTGCTGGGCGAGCATGGCCCGCTCCTGGAGCACCGGACCGGCGTAGCGCAGCACCCGGTCGACCGGCACGCCGGCGATGCGGGCGACGTCCTCGGCGGACTCGCCGGAGCGGATCCGGGCCTGGATGTCCCGCGGGGAGAGCGACGGCGTGGGATCGGCGGCGGTCGGCACCACCGCGAGTGGGGTCGCGCCCGGCTCGGCGTGCAGCGCCGAGGCGATGCGCTCGTCGATGGGCAGGGCGAGCAGGCGCCCGACCTCGTCGGCGAGCACCAGAGCCTGGCCGTCCTCCGAGAGGGCGACGAAGCGTACTGGGCGCATGGGCTTGCCTCCGTCCCGCTTCGCTGGCCGTCACGCCACGAGCCGGCCACCCGGGCGTCCTCGGACCACCGTACGCTCATCTACCCGAACGTGCGGGATGCGACACTCCGCATGTCGCGACTGAGCTGCGGTGATGATCACGGTGGGTGGTCGTCGGGGCCCCGACGACCACCCACCGTGATCAGGTGATCAGAGTCGCTCGACCACGTAGTCGATGGACGCGGTGAGCGCCTCCACGTCGGCCGGCTCGACCGCCGGGAAGAGCGCGACGCGGAGCTGGTTGCGGCCGAGCTTCCGGTAGGGCTCGGTGTCCACGATGCCGTTGGCGCGCAGCGCCTTGGCGATCGCGGTGGCGTCCACGCCGTCGGCGAAGTCGATGGTGGCGACCACGTTGGAGCGCAGCGCCGGGTCGGTCACGAACGGCGTGGCGAACGACGAGCGCTCCGCCCAGCCGTAGACGATGCCGGCGCTCTCGGCGGTGCGCTTGGCCGCCCAGGCCAGCCCACCCTGCGAGTTCATCCAGTCGGTCTGCTCGGCGGCCAGGAAGATGGTGGCCAGCGCGGGCGTGTTGTAGGTCTGCTCCAGCCGCGAGTTGTCGATCGCGGTGACCAGGTCGAGGAAGGCCGGGATGTAGCGGCCCGACTCCTTGATCTCGGTGGCCCGGGCCAGCGCGGCCGGCGACATGAGGGCCAGCCAGAGGCCGCCGTCGGAGCCGAAGCACTTCTGCGGCGCGAAGTAGTAGACGTCGGTCTCGCCGACGTTGACCTCCAGGCCGCCGGCGCCGGAGGTGGCGTCCACCAGCAGCAGCGAGCCCTCGTCGGCGCCCGGCACCCGGCTGATCGGCACCGCCACGCCGGTGGAGGTCTCGTTGTGCGGGGTGGCGTAGACGTCCACGCCCGCCTCGGCGACCAGCGTCGGCGCGCTGCCCGCCTCGGACTTGCGCACGGTCGGCTCGCCCAGGAACGGCGCGTCCTTGACCGACTTGGCGAACTTGGCGCCGAACTCGCCGAAGCTGGCGAACTGGGCCCGGTCGCGGACCAGGCCGAAGGTGGCGACCTCCCAGAAGGCGGTGGTGCCGCCGTTGCCGAGCACCACCTCGTAGCCCTCGGGGAGGGAGAAGAACTCGGCGATGCCCCGGCGCAGCCGGGCCACCTGGTCGCGGACCGTCTTCTGCCGGTGCGAGGTGCCCAGGTAGCTGGTGGCGACGTCGGCGAGCGCGGAGACCGCCGCCGGACGGACCTTGGACGGCCCGCAGCCGAAGCGCCCGTCGGCGGGCCTGATGTCGTCGGGAATCCGGATGGTCGGTGCGTCAGCCACGGTTTTCTCGATCCTTCCGCATGGGCGAGGGCGGGCCCGTTCAGCGGGCGCGGAGCGACGGCGGCCACGCGCGGGCGCGCGGCGGAGCCGGGTCCGAGCCCGGTCCGGCGGCACTGCCGGCCTTCATCCTCGCACCCGCGCCACCCGCTCCGACGGCTGGTCCCACTCCCGGGGCTGAGTGATGCGCCACAACACGCCAGGGCCCGGTCCGCGACGGACCGGGCCCTGGCAGGGGTATGCGGGGAGGATCAGACGCCGTGCGGGATGGCGTCCCAGCCCTCGACCTGCTGGGGCTTGCGGCTGCCCGGGCCGACGTAGCGGGCCGACGGGCGGACCAGCCGCTGGAGCTTCTTCTGCTCCAGGATGTGCGCGGACCAACCGCCCATCCGGGCACAGGTGAACATCGAGGTGAACATGTGGGCCGGCACCTCGGCGAAGTCGAGCACCACGGCCGACCAGAACTCGACGTTGGTGGCGAGCACCCGGTCCGGGCGGCGGGCCTGGAGCTCGGCCAGGGCGGCCTTCTCCAGCGCCTCGGCGATCTCGAAGCGGGGCGCGCCCAGCTCCTTGGCGGTGCGGCGGAGCACCCGGGCGCGCGGGTCCTCGGCCCGGTAGACCCGGTGGCCGAAGCCCATCAGCCGCTCGCCCCGGTCGAGGACGCCCTTGACGTAGCCCTCGGCGTCGCCACTGCGCTCGACGGCCTCCAGCATGCTGAGCACCCGGGACGGCGCGCCGCCGTGCAGCGGGCCGGAGAGCGCGCCGATGCCGGAGGAGATGCAGGCCGCGGCGTCCGCGCCGGTGGAGGCGACGATGCGGGTGGTGAAGGTGGAGGCGTTCAGGCCGTGCTCGGCGGCCGAGATGAAGTAGGCGTCGACGGCCTTGACGTGCCGCGGGTCGGGCTCACCCCGCCAGCGCTTCATGAACCGCTCGACGATGGTCTCCGCCTTGTCGATCTCCTTCTGCGGCACGGCCGGCAGGCCGAGGCCACGGGCGGACTGGGCGACGAAGGAGAGCGCGGTGACCGACACCCGGGCCAGGTCCTCGCGGGCCTGCTCGTCGGAGATGTCCAGGAGCTGGCTGAGCCCCCAGTACGGGGCGAGCATGGCGACCGCGGACTGCACGTCGACGCGGATGTCGCCGGAGTGCACCGGCACCGGGAACGGCTCGGCCGGCGGCAGGCCCGGGCCGAAGCGCCCGTCGACCAGCAGCGCCCAGACGTTGCCGAAGGAGACCTGACCGATCAGATCCTCGATGTCCACGCCGCGATAACGCAGCGCGCCACCCTCGCGGTCCGGTTCGGCGATCTCGGTCTCGAAGGCTACGACGCCCTCCAGGCCCGGTTTGAAGTCGGCCATGTCGTCTCCTGGCTTCCGGCGGTGGTGGTGGCCGCGCGGGCTCGACGGGCCCGCGGCTTAGGCGACCCTCAGGGATGTGTTCGGAACATCTTGCCTGCTGGGTAACCGGATCCGCGACCCGCGGCGACTGTGCGCCACATGACATCCCCGCCGGTGGACAAGCTCACCGGCTGGAGAAGACTGGGTGGTGGGGCCTGGCCAGCGTCGGGGGACGCCGGCATCCCCGGGAGAGGGACGACGAGAGTGACGGGCGACACACCTGCCCCGGCCGGTATGCGTAACGAGTACGCCGCCGACCTGGGCCTTTCCGAATCGGATCTCGCGCCGGACTGGTACACCCAGTTCGCCCGCTGGTTCGCCGACGCGGTGGCTCATCCGCTGCCCGAGCCGAACGCCATGGTGGTCGGGACCGCCGACGCCGAGGGGCGGCCGAGCGGCCGCACCGTGCTGCTGAAGGGGTACGACCCGGACGGCTTCGTCTTCTACACCAACTACGGCTCCCGCAAGGGCGGCGAGGCGACCGCCAACCCGTGGGCCAGCCTGGTCTTCCCCTGGTTCCCGATGCAGCGGCAGGTGACGGTCACCGGGCGGGTGACGCGGGTCGACCGGGCCGAGACCGAGGCGTACTTCGCCGCCCGGCCGCGCGGCTCCCAGCTCGGCGCCTGGGCCAGCACCCAGTCCCGGGTGGTCCCGGACCGGGCGGCGCTGGACGCCGCGTACCGGGCGGCGGCCGAGCGCTTCGCCGACGTGGCCGAGATCCCCGCGCCGCCGCACTGGGGCGGGCTCCGGGTGCGCCCGGAGACGGTGGAATTCTGGCAGGGCCGGGCCAGCCGGCTGCACGACCGGCTGCGCTTCCGGCGTACCGAGGGCGGGGTCTGGGTCACCGAGCGGCTGGCCCCGTGACGGGGGTCAGGGAGGCCCGGCCGCGCGGAGCGCGCCGCTGGGCGATCGACCTGCGCCCGCTGGGCGTGCCCGCGTACCGCCGGGTGTGGCTCGGCAACGCGGTGGCCATGTTCGGTTTCCAGTTCACCGCCGTGGCGGTGCCGGTGGAGATGTTCGACCTGACCGGCGGCTCGTTCTGGGTCGGCCTGCTCGGGATCGCCGGCTTCCTGCCGCTGCTGGTCTTCGGGCTCTGGGGCGGGGCGGTCGCCGACGCCCGGGACCGGCGGCGGGTGCTGCTGGCCGGTGGCGGCCTGCTCTGGGCGTCGACCCTGGCGCTGCTGCTCCAGTCGCTGCTGCGGGTGGGCAGCCCGATGCTGCTGCTGGCCCTGGTCGCGGTGCAGTCGGTCGCGTTCGCGATCACCTCGCCGACGCGCAGCGCGATCCTGCCCCGCCTGGTGCCGGCCGAGCTGGTGCCGGCGGCCAGCACGCTGAACTTCACCACGTTCACGGCGACCTCGGTCTTCGGGCCGCTGGCCGCCGGCCTGATCTTCGCCACGTGGCGTACCGACGCCGGGCTGCCCATCGCGTACGGGGTGGACGCGCTGCTGTTCACCGTGTCGCTCTGGGCCACCCTGCGGCTGCCGGCCATGCCGCCCGAGCCGGACCCGGACGGCGACGGCGCGCCGCGCCGGGCGGGGCTGGCCAGCATCGTCGACGGGCTCCGCTACCTGGCCACCACGCCGGTGCTGCTGCTCTCCTTCGCCATCGACCTGATCGCGATGATCCTGGCCATGCCCCGGGCCCTCTTCCCCGAGCTGGCGCACGAGCGGTTCGGCGGCGGGGCGGCGGTCGGCTGGCTCTACAGCGCCATCGCCATCGGCGCGATGCTGGGCGGCCTCACCTCCGGCTGGATCGGCCGGGTGCGCCGGCAGGGGCTCGCGCTGGCGGTGGCCGTGGTCGGCTGGGGCGTGGCGATCGCCGCCGCCGGGCTGGCCCGCCAGCTCTGGCTGGTGGTGGCGCTGCTCGGCCTGGCCGGCGCCGCCGACCTGGTCAGCGCGACCCTGCGGCAGTCGATGCTGCTGGTCTACGCGCCGGACCGGATGCGCGGCCGGCTCCAGGGCGTCAACACGGTGGTGGTCGCCGGTGGTCCGCGCCTGGGCGACCTGCGGGCCGGCGCGATGGCCGCCGGATTCGGCACCGGGGCCGCCATGGTCGCCGGTGGCCTGGCCTCCGCCGTCCTCGCGGTCGCGCTGGTCGCGGTCTTCCCGGCGCTGCTGCGCTACCGCGCCGCCGCCCAGGCCGGCGACCGGGACCGGTCCTGACGCCGGGCGGCGGCCGTCGCCGTTCCCGACGGCCGGGCTGGCCCCGGTGAACCGGGTGCCCCGCCGGCCGGGAGCCCCGCGCGGGGTGGGGGCGACGGGCTAAGGTCGCCGGCATGGAGACCGACGCGCGCCCGTCCCCGTCCGGGATACAGTGGACCATTGCCGCCGACGGCCACGAGGCCGTCGTGGTCGAGGTCGGCGGCGGCCTGCGGACCTACCGGCACGACGGGGTCGACTACCTCGACGGGTACGAGGCGGACGAGCTCTCCCCGGGTTCGGCCGGTCACGTGCTGGCCCCCTGGCCGAACCGGATCCGGGACGGCGCGTACACCTTCGGCGACCGGTCGTTGCAGCTCGACCTGACCGAGCCGGCCCGGCACAACGCCATCCACGGCCTGGTCAACTGGGTGCGGTGGCAGCTCGTCGAGCAGTCGCCGGGCAGCGTGACGCTCGGCTACGAGCTGCCGCCCAGCCCGGGCTACCCGTGGGCGCTGCGGCTGCGGAGCCGGTGGAGCGTCGGGGCGGACGGGCTGCGCGCCGAGCACGAGGTGACCAACCGGTCCGGCGAGCCGGCGCCGTTCGGCTTCTCCGTGCACCCCTACCTGCAACTGCCGAAGGTCGGCGTGGACGAGCTGACGCTGCGGGTGCCGGGGCGGACCCGGGTGCTGCTGGACAGCCGGCTGCTGCCGGTGGCCGCGACCGAGGTGGCCGGCACCGAGTACGACTACACCGAGCCCCGCCCGATCGGTGACGCGGTGCTCGACCTGGCCTTCGGCGACGTGGTCCGGGACGCCGACGGGGGCTCGGCGGTGACCCTGGCCGCCCCGGACGGCTCGGCCGCGGTGCACGTCTGGGCGGACGGCGAGTTCGGCTGGTGGCAGGTCTTCACCGGGGACACCCTCACCGGGGAGCGGCACCGGCGCTCGGTGGCGGTCGAGCCGATGACCTGCCCGGCGGACGCGTTCCGCTCCGGCAAGGACCTGATCACGCTGGCCCCCGGGGAGACCTGGCGGGGTGCCTGGGGCATCCGGCCCGGGGCCTGAGCATGGAGTTCGCCGAGGTCGTCCGGCGCCGCCGGATGGTCCGCAACTACGACCCCGACCGCCCGGTCCCGCCCGAGGTGGTGGACCGGCTGCTGGACCACGCCGTCCGGGCCCCGTCGGCCGGGTTCGCCCAGGGCTGGGGCTTCCTGGTGCTGGAGGAGCCGGCGGACCGGGAGCGGTTCTGGGCGGCGGCCACCCCGGGTGGTGGCGGCCGGGAACGCTGGCTGGCCGGGATGCGCAAGGCCCCGCTGATCGTGGTGCCGCACGCCAACCGTTCCGCCTACCTCGACCGCTACGCCGAGCCGGACAAGGGCTGGGCGGACCGTTCCGAGGACCGCTGGCCGGTGCCCTACTGGTACGTCGACACCGGCTTCGCCGCCCTGCTGATGCTGCTCACCGCCGTGGACGAGGGGCTGGGCGCCTGCTTCTTCGGCATCCCGCCGCAGCGGATCGGGGCGTACCGGGAGGCGTTCGGCGTGCCGGCGGGGTACCACCCGATCGGCGCGGTCACGGTAGGTTACCGGGCACCCGACCACCGGTCGCCGTCGCTGCGCCGCGGCCGCCGGCCGGTGGACGAGGTGGTCCGCCGGGGGCGCTGGAATTGAGTGTGGTTCAGCGCGTCCGGCCTGGGTATCGGCGGTAGCGAAACCGACATGAGGGAGTAAAACGCGGTGTGGCGGGGGCGGCTAGGCTGGCACCGACATCATCAGACCGGCCGGGGGGAGGGGAGCGTGCCGTGATCTTCAGGGCGGTCCGGGACGGGCGTCCCTACCCGGAGCACAACCTCACGCTCAAGCAGTGGGCCGAGATCCCGCCGCGCCCGCTGCGGCTGGACCAGCTCATCACCACCAAGCGGGAGCTGGCGTTGGACAAGCTCCTCGCCGAGGACTCCACCTTCTACGGCGACCTTTTCCCGCACGTGGTGCAGTGGAACGGCGGCCTCTACCTGGAGGATGGCCTGCACCGGGCGCTGCGCGCGGCGCTCCAGCAGCGCAACCAGATCCACGCCCGGGTGCTGGTGCTCAGCGGTCAGGCCGAGTGACGCGCCCCTGAGTCTTCGTTAAGGTGACGCCATGACCCCTCTCGACCTGCTGGACATCGACGCGTCGCTGGGCGAGGAGGAGCGGCAGATCCGCGCCGTCGTACGCCAGCTGGTCGACGACCGGGTACGCCCGCACGTCGCTGGCTGGTACGAGGACGGCCACGTCCCGGCCCGGGAGCTGGCCCGCGAGTTCGGCAAGCTCGGCCTGCTCGGCATGCACCTGACCGGCTACGGCTGCGCCGGCGCGTCGGCCGTCGCGTACGGGCTGGCCTGCCTGGAGCTGGAGGCCGGCGACTCGGGCATCCGCTCGCTGGTCTCGGTGCAGGGTTCGCTGGCCATGTACGCCATCTGGCGGTACGGCAGCGAGGAGCAGAAGCAGCGCTGGCTGCCCGCCATGGCGGCCGGCGAGGCGATCGGCTGCTTCGGGCTGACCGAGCCGGACCACGGCTCCGACCCGGCCTCGATGGCCACGCGCGCCCGCCGCGACGGCGACGACTGGATCCTCACCGGCAGCAAGTTGTGGATCACCAACGCGCCGATCGCCGACGTCGGGGTGATCTGGGCGCGCACCGACGAGGGGGTACGCGGCTTCGCCGTACCCATGGACACCCCCGGGGTGACGGCGCGGGAGATCCGGCACAAGATGTCGCTGCGCGCGTCGCTGACCGGGGAGATCGCCCTCGACGACGTGCGGCTGCCGGCGGACGCCCGGCTGCCCGAGGCGATCGGGCTCAAGGCGCCGCTGAGCTGCCTCACCGAAGCCCGGCACGGCATCGTCTGGGGCGCGCTCGGCGCGGCCCGGGACTGCCTGGAGACGGCGCTGTCCTACGCGACCACCCGGACCCAGTTCGGCCGGCCGCTGGCCGGCTTCCAGCTCACCCAGGCCAAGCTCGCCGACATGGCGGTCGAGTGGAACAAGGGGCTGCTGCTGGCGCTGCATTTGGGCCGGCTCGCCGACGCCGGGAAGCTGCGCCCGGATCAGGTCAGCGTGGGCAAGCTGAACAACGTCCGGGAGGCCATCGCCATCGCCCGGGAGTGCCGGACCATCCTGGGCGCCAACGGCGTCTCCGGCGAGTACCCGGTGATGCGGCACGCCAACAACCTGGAGAGCGTGCTGACCTACGAGGGCACCTCGGAGATCCACCAGCTGGTCATCGGGCAGCGGCTGACCGGTCTCTCCGCCTTCGCCTGACCTGCGGATTCACCCGATCGGGTCGCCCGGCGAGCGAGTGTCGCACGCTGGCCGTACCGTCATTCTCAGTCGATGTGTCTGACGAGGACGGTGAGGGGCGATGGCCCGCGACGGTGACATCAACCAGCCCACCAGGGAGTTCCCGGAATATCCGACCGGTGAGTCTCTCCGGGCCCGGTCGGACGTCCCACCCGAGCCCGGCCATGGTGGCCCGGCGTCGCCCGGTGCCCCGGCGCGCGGTCTGCTCTGGGTGCTCGGCGCGGCCGCGCTGGCCGTGGTGGTGCTGCTCGGCGTGCAGGCGACCGGCCTGCTCCCGGACTTCCGCAACCCGTTCGCCAAGGAGCAGACCGACCGGAGTCAGCCGCCGCTGCTCAAGTCGATCCGCGACCTGAGCCGCTACGTGGCGGCCGAGGGCAACTTCCAGGTGGTGGTCGACGTGCAGAAGGACCGGCGCAACGTGCCGGACTTCCTGCTCAACGAGCGCACGCTCTTCGTCGGGGCGGGCCGCATCGAGGCGTACGTCGACTTCGCCAAGATCGCCGACGGGGCGGTGGTGGTCTCCGGCGACGGCAAGTCCGTCGAGATCAAGCTGCCCGCGCCGCAGCTCGGCGAGACCGACCTGGACATGGACAAGAGCTACGTCTTCGCCGAGCAGCGCGGCCTGATCAACCGGCTGAACGACCTGGTCGGCGGCGACCCCAACCGGCAGCAGCAGGTCTACCAGCTCGCCGAGGACCGGATCACCGCGGCGGCCCGGGACAGCGGGCTCACCGCCCGGGCCGAGGAGAACACCCGCAAGATGCTGGAGGGGCTGCTCCGCTCCCTCGGCTACCAGAAGGTGACGGTCACCTACACGGCGTCCTGACGCCGCCGGCGCCCGCCCCGGTGCTCCCGGGGCGGGCGGCGAGGGTCAGTGGCGGCCGGTGGCGAGGTAGCGGTCCTCGTTCGGCATCAGGATCCAGAGGATCAGGTAGACGATCACCTGCGTGCCGGGCAGCAGCAGCGACAGCAGGAACAGCAGCCGGACCATGCCGGCCGACATGCCGAACCGCTGGGCCAGGCCGGCGCAGACACCGGCGAGCATGCGCCCCTGGCGGGGCCGGACCAGTTTGCGACTCATCGTCGTACTCCCACTTCTGCGGCGATCCGCCGCGCTAAATCCCACGGTAGGAACGGCTGGGCGCCACGCCCTCGGCCCCGAGGAGGATCGGCGACCCGGGCACCCGTAGGTGCTTACCCCGGCGGCCCCCCGCCGACCCTCGCCCCGGGGCCGGCCCGCTCCGGCACCCGGACGCGGGCGGTGACGGTGGGTAGACGGGAGGCGCGGAGGGTAGGGAGACGTGCGGGAGTGTGCCGGCTCGCGGGCAGGGGGGTGACCTGGGCGGGTAGGCTCGCCGGTCGGGCCCCCACACCCCGGGTGCCGCCCGCCGCCCCCGCACCGGGGAGCGGCACACACCGGGCCGGACCCGCACAACGGGGACGACGGCGAGGAAGTGCAGCGATGATCAGTGTTTTCGACCTCTTCAGCGTCGGTATCGGGCCGTCCAGCTCGCACACCGTGGGGCCGATGCGCGCCGCGCGGACGTTCGTGGCCGGGCTCAAGGCCGACGGCCAGCTCGCCGACGTCGCGCGGGTGCAGGCCGAGCTGTTCGGCTCGCTGGGCGCCACCGGCCACGGCCACGGCAGCGACCGCGCGGTGCTGCTCGGGCTGGAAGGGGAGTCCCCGGAGACGGTCGACACCGACTCGGTCGGGCCGCGGGTGGAGCGGATCCGCGCGCAGCGGCGGCTCAGCCTGATCGGCAGCCAGGAGATCGACTTCGACCCGGACCGGGACCTGATGCTGCACCGCCGCCGCTCCCTGCCCTACCACCCGAACGGGATGACCTTCGCGGCCTTCGACGCGGCGGGGGAGCAGGTCCGGGCGCGGACCTACTACTCCGTCGGCGGCGGGTTCGTGGTCGACGAGGCGGCCGCCGGGGCGGACCGGATCAAGCCGGACAGCACGCGCGTCCGCCACCCGTTCCTCACCGGGGCGGAGCTGCTCAAGGTCACCACCGACACCGGCCTGTCGATCAGCGAGGTGATGCTCGCCAACGAGCTGTCCTGGCGCAGCGAGGCGGACGTCCGGGCCGGGCTGCTGGAGATCTGGCGGGTGATGCGGGAGTGCGTCGAGAACGGCTGCGCCCGGGACGGCGTACTGCCGGGCGGGCTGAAGGTGCGCCGCCGGGCCGCCGAGCTGCGCCGCAGCCTGGAGGCGGAGGCCGGCGCCAGCGACCCGCTGCACGCCATGGACTGGGTCACCCTCTTCGCGCTCGCGGTCAACGAGGAGAACGCGGCCGGCGGGCGGGTGGTCACCGCGCCGACCAACGGCGCCGCCGGGATCATCCCGGCCGTGCTGCACTACTACACCCGGTTCGTGCCGGGCGCCTCCGAGGAGGGCGTGGTCCGGTTCCTGCTGGCCGCCGGCGCCATCGGGGTGCTGTTCAAGGAGAACGCCTCGATCTCCGGGGCCGAGGTCGGCTGCCAGGGCGAGGTCGGCTCGGCCTGCTCGATGGCGGCCGCCGGGCTGGCCGAGGCACTGGGCGGCACGCCCGAGCAGGTGGAGAACGCGGCCGAGATCGGCATGGAGCACAACCTGGGGCTCACCTGCGACCCGGTCGGCGGCCTGGTGCAGATCCCGTGCATCGAGCGGAACGCGGTGGCCAGCATCAAGGCGATCACCGCGGCCCGGCTGGCGCTGCGCGGCGACGGGGTGCACGCCGTGTCGCTGGACAAGGTCATCAAGACCATGCGGGAGACCGGCGCCGACATGAAGGTCAAGTACAAGGAGACGGCGCGGGGCGGCCTCGCCGTCAACGTGATCGAGTGCTGAACCCGAAGGGGTGACCCCGCGCGTCCGTACGACGGGCCGGGGCGGTCGGGGCGAGGATGGGACGGTGACGTCCGGCGTCGCCGCGCTCTGGTCCGCCCGCACCTCGCTGCGCATCCTGGTCCGGCGCGATCTCGCGGTGAAGTACCAGCAGTCCCTGCTGGGCTATCTCTGGTCGCTCATCGAGCCGCTCGGCATGGGCCTGATCTACTGGTTCGTCTTCGGCGTGCTCTACTCCGGCGCCACCCGGCGGCACCTGGGTGACGCGGCCGGGTCGTACCCGCTCTTCCTGATCACCGGGATCTTCGCCTGGATGTGGGCCAGCTCGGCGTTGACCGAGGCGGCCAACGCGCTGACCGGGCAGGCCCGGCTGATCACCACGATGAACCTGCCCCGGCAGGTCTTCCCGATCGGCCGGGTCACCGGCCGGTTCGCCGAGTACGCCGCCGGCCTGCCCATCCTGGTCGCCATCGCGGCCCTCTACGCCGCCCACGGCCGGATCCACCTCGGCTGGACGCTGCTCGCGCTGCCGCTGGCCGTGGCGGTGCAGTTCGTCCTGCTGGTGGGGCTGGCGCTGCTGCTGTCGGCGGGCAACGTGCTGATGCGCGACATCGAGCGCTTCATGCGGCTGATCATCCGGGTGCTCTTCTACGCCACCCCGATCATCTATCCGCTGAACCTGGTCCGGGGCTCGGGCATGCCGGGCTGGCTGAAGGTCGCGTACGAGCTGAACCCGCTGGTCGGGATCTTCCAGCTGCACCACGCGATCTGGTATCCGGACGAGTTCCCCGACGCCCGGCTGCTCACCGTCACCGTGGCGGGCAGCCTGCTGGTGTTCGCGTTGGGCTGGTGGTCGTTCCGCCGCCTCGAACCGGCCGTGCTCAAGGAACTGTGAATGGCGGCCATCATCGAGGCGGACCGGCTCGGCATCCGGTTCGTCCGCAACCGCCGCCGCCAGCTCCGGCTGCGGGAACTGCTCATCCACCGGGGCGCCCGGGACCCGGACGCCGGCCGGTTCTGGCCGCTCCGGGACGTGTCGTTCCGGATCGAGCCGGGCGAGACGGTCGGCGTGGTCGGGCGCAACGGCACCGGCAAGAGCACGCTGCTGCGGCTGATCGCCGGGGTGCTGATCCCCGATGAGGGCTCGGTCCGGGTGCACGGCCGGGTGGCCCCGCTGCTGGAACTCTCCGCCGGTTTCTCCGGGGACCTGACCGGCCGGGAGAACCTCTACCTGGTGGGCGGGCTGCACGGGCTGTCGACGGGGTACCTGCGCCGGCACTTCGACGAGATCGTCTCGTTCGCCGGTGAGCAGGTGGAACGGGCCATCGACACCTCGGTCCGGCACTACTCGTCGGGGATGAAGGTCCGGCTGGGTTTCGCGGTGATCGCCCACCTGCCGCACCCCGTGCTGCTGGTGGACGAGGTGACCGCCGTCGGGGACGCGGAGTTCCGCGCGAAGTGCTATGCGACCATCGAGCGACTTCTCGCGGAAGGGCGCACGCTGGTGCTGGTGTCACACAACGAAAAGGACCTCACCCGGTTCTGTCGTCGGGGGCTCTACCTCGACGCCGGCCGGCTGACCGTCGACGGGACGATCGACGAGGCGCTGCACGCGTACGCCAGCGCGACGCAGCGGTGACGCTCGCGATCGTGCTCGCCGCCGGGCCGGCGGCGGGCCTGACCACCGACGCCGGGGAGCGCCTGGTCGACCGGCTCGCCGGGCAGTGGCGGCGGGCCGGGGCGGACGAGGTGCGGGTGGCCGCCGACCTCTCCGAGCTGGCCGACCTGGTGGCCGAGGCCACCGGGCCGGTGCTGGTCAGCGGGGCCGACCTGGTGGCGCACACCGCCGTACTCAAGCATCTGGCGACCAGTCCGGTGGGGCCGACGGTGGCCCTGGTGCTCACCGACCCGCCGGCCGCCGGGCAGGCCACGGTCCGCGAGGAGCGCGGCCAGGTGGTCGCGGTGGACGACCCGGCGGGCGCGACCGGCGTGTTCGGCGGCGCGCTGCGCGTCGGCCGGGCCGACCTGCCGGCCCTCGCCGCCGCCGCCCGCGCCGTGGCCGGGCCCGCGACCGGCGGCATGGCGTCGGCCCCCGAGGGCCCGGCGTCCGCCCTGGACCGGATCGTCGCCGGCCTCGTCGGCTGCGGCACCCTGGTCTTCGCCCACCGGGTACGCCTGCTCGTGGCGCACCGGGTCGGCGACCCGGCGGAACTGGCCGCGGCGCAGGCGGCCGTGGCCGCGGTGGACGAGGACCGGGCCGAGCTGAAGCTGTCGGTGAAGGAGCGGGACGACTTCTTCACCACCTTCTTCGTCAGCACCTGGTCCCCGTACGTGACCAAGGCGGCCGCCCGGATCGGCCTGGGCCCGACCGCGGTCACCATGATCTCGGTGGCCTTCGCGGTGGCCGCGGCGGTGCTCTTCGGCGTGGGCGGGCGGCTCGCGCTGGTGGCCGGTGGGGTGCTGCTCTACCTGGGCTTCGTGCTGGACTGCGTGGACGGCCAGTTGGCCCGCTACACCCGGCACTTCAGCGCCTGGGGCGGTTGGCTGGACACGATGGCCGACCGGGCCAAGGAGTACGTCGTCTACGCCGGTCTCGGCTACGGCGCCACGCACGCCGGCTTCCGCTACGGCTGGGCGCTGGCGATCGCCGCCATGACCCTGCAGACCGTGCGGCACATGACCGACACCTGGTACGGGGTGCTGCACGACGAGGCGGCGCGGCGCCCCCGGGCGGCGACCGGGGACGCGGGCGGCATCGGCGGGAAGCTGAACGCCGCCTCGACCAAGGTGCAGGCGGACACCGGCTCGGTTTCCTACTGGCTGAAGCGGACCGTGGTCTTCCCGATCGGTGAGCGGTGGGCGCTCATGGCGGTGGCCGCCGCGCTGTTCGGGCCGCTGGTGGCGCTCTGCGCGGTGCTGGTGTGGGGGGTGCTGGCGTTCGCGTACACCGGGGCGCTGCGCACCCTGCGGGCGTGGTGGATGCGGGTGCCGGTGCTGACCACGGTCGACACCGGCCTGCACCGCGACGACGGGCCGCTGGTCCGGGCCCTGCCGGTGGTGCGCGCACCGCTCGTGCTCGCGGTGGCCGGTGCGCTCGGCGCGGCGGGGCTGCTGCTGTGGGCGCTGCTGGCGGTCCACGCCGGGGGCGGCCTGCCCGGCTGGGCGGTGACGTTCGCGCTGGTGGTTCTGCTGGGCGGGGCGCAGGGTGCGCGGGCGGCGCACGACGGGCCGCTGGACTGGCTGGTTCCGGCCGCGCTGCGGGCGGGGGAGTACCTCTTCGCCATCGCCGTCGGGGTGGCCGGGCGGGTGTCGCCGTGGCTGATCTTCGGGTACGTCTTCGTGCTGACCCTGCACCACTACGACCTGACCGCCCGCTTGGAGAAGCGGCAGGCGGCCCCGCCGCTGCACGCCGCCACGCTCGGCTGGGAGGGGCGTTCCGCGTTGCTGACCATCGGGTCGATCGCCGGAATTGCGAGCATCGCTCTGGCTACACTCGGTACGTACCTTCTCGTGGTTTTTGTCGCGAGTGTGGTCCTCGCCTGGGTGGTCCTGCCGGCCCGCGCCCGTGGGGGTGACCGCTCGCCGGGCTGACGGAGGGCCGGCCGGATGACCCTGATCAGCTTCGTCGTACCGGCCTTCAAGGTGCAGGGTTACCTGCGGGAGTGTCTCGACTCGATCCTCGACCAGCCGTTCGACGACCTCGAGGTGATCGGGATCGACGACGCCTCCCCGGACGGCAGCGGCGAGATCCTGGACGAGTACGCGGCCCGCGACCCCCGGGTCCACCCGGTGCGGCTCGTCGAGAACGTCGGGCTCGGTCCGGCCCGCAACATCGGGCTGGACCGGGCCGTCGGCGAGTACGTCTGGTTTGTTGACGGCGACGACTGGCTGGTCGCCGGCTGCCTGCCGCACGTGGCCGCCCGGCTCCGGGCCACCCGCCCGGACGTGCTGGTCGTCGACCACGTCCGGGCGCACTGGAACAACGCCGGCACCCGCAGCGCCATGCGGGAGGTGTTCCCCGAGCCGCCCGGC
Organism: Micromonospora sp. MH33; assembly: GCF_003013775.1. Taxonomy (NCBI): domain Bacteria; kingdom Bacillati; phylum Actinomycetota; class Actinomycetes; order Micromonosporales; family Micromonosporaceae; genus Micromonospora; species Micromonospora sp. MH33. Next base: position 19,576 of record NZ_MUYZ01000037.1, on the reverse strand, counting down.
GAGGCGACCTTCGGGCTGCGGGACCGGCCGGAGACCCTGCGGCTGCTGCACACCGCCTGGAACCGGCTGGTCCGCCGGGAGTTCCTGGTCGAGCAGGGGCTGCGCTTCGAACCCGGCTGGTACGAGGACGTCTCGTTCAGCTATCCCGCCCTGATGGCCGCCGAGCGGATCGGCGTACTGGACCGGGTCTGCCTCAACTACCGGCAGCGCCGGACCGGGGCGATCACCCGGACCCGGGGTGACCGGCACTTCGAGGTCTTCGCGCAGTGGCACCGGGTGTTCCGGCGGATGGACCGCTGGGGGCCGGCGGTGGCCGAGCTGCGCCCGGCCCTCTTCGAGCGCATGATCTGGCACTACCTGACCGTGCTGGGCAACGGCGAGCGGATCGCCGCCGAGCTGCGGCCGCCGTTCTTCGCCCAGATCCACGCCGACTACGTCCGCTTCCTGCCGCCCGAGGGCTACCCGGTCCCACCCGGCCTGGAGGGGGTGAAGCACCGGCTGGTGGCGGCCGGGCGGTGGCGTACGTTCAGCGCGCTCCGCGCCGCCCACCACGCCGAGGAGCAGGCCCGGCACACGGCCCGGCGGGTCAGGCGGCGGGTGCTGCCGGTGGCCCGGCGTGCCGCCCGCGGGGCCCGGGACGCGGCGCTGCGCGAGTACTACCGGGCCGAGTTGCACCGTCCGCTCGACCCGACGCTCGCCGTCTACGCGGCGTACTGGTACCGGGGCTACTCCTGCAACCCGGCCGCGATCTACACCGCCGCCCGCCGGCTCGTCCCGCAGGTGCGCGGCGTCTGGATCGTCCGCCGGGACCGGGTGGCCGTGCTGCCGCCGGGCGTGGAGTACGTGGTCGCCGGGACCCGGGACTACTACCGGGTGCTGGCCCGGGCCCGCTGGCTGGTCAACAACGTCAACTTCCCGGACTTCGTCCGCAAGCGACCCGGTTCGGTGCACGTGCAGACCCACCACGGCACCCCGGTCAAGGTGATGGGCCTGGACCAGCAGCGCTACCCGGTCGGTGCGGTGGGGATGGACTTCACGAACCTGCTGCACCGGGTGGACCGCTGGGACTACAGCGTCAGCGCGAACAGCTTCTCCACCCAGATGTGGGAGCGGGCCTACCCGGCCGACTACACCACGTTGGAGGTCGGCTATCCGCGCAACGACCGGCTGGCGCTGGCCACCGCCGAGGAGTGCCGCCAGGTCCGCGCCGCGCTGGGCATCGGCCCCGACGAGTACGTGGTGCTCTACGCGCCGACCCACCGCGAGCACCTGCCCGGCTGGCAGCCCCCGTTCGACCCGGACCGGATGCGCGACGTGCTCGGCCCGTCCGGCCGGCTGCTGATGCGCAGCCACTACTTCCACGACCGGGAACGGCAGCTGCGGGGTGCGTCCGACGGTGCGGTGCTGGACGTGAGCACGTACGACCGGGTGGAGGACCTGTACCTCGTCGCGGACGTGCTGGTCACCGACTATTCCTCGGCGATGTTCGACTACGCGGTGCTGGACCGGCCGATCGTGGTCTACGCGCCGGACTGGGAGGCGTACCGGGTGGCCCGGGGTGTCTACTTCGACCTGCTCGCCGAGCCGCCGGGCGCGGTCGCCGTCGACTTTCCCGGGCTGCTCGACGTCTTCCGCGGCGGCGCGGTGCGCGGGGCGGAAGCCGAGCAGGCCCGGCAGCGGTTCCGGGCCCGGTTCTGCGCGCTCGACGACGGGCACGCCGCCGAGCGGGTGGTCCGCCGGGTCTTCCTGAACGAGCCGGCCTGATGGTTACCCGACGGTCACCTTACCGATGGAAGACCGCCGATCCCGCGTAATAGGTCTTTCACGATGTGAACATCGCACGTTTACCCGATGTGCGGACCCCATGATCCTGGTCACAGTCATTCCCGGGTTCGGCCGAGAGCTGGGGAGGAGACGGTGACGACCGTCGCGCTCAAGGATGTCACCAAGGTGTTCCAGGACGGAACAATCGCGGTCGACACCATCAATCTGGATGTCAACGACGGCGAGTTCATGGTGCTGCTCGGTCCCTCGGGCTGCGGCAAGTCCACCGTGCTGCGGATGGTCGCCGGGCTGGAGGATCCCACCTCCGGCGCGGTGATGCTCGGTGGCGAGGTGGCCAACGACCTGCCGCCCCGGGACCGGAAGATCGCCATGGTCTTCCAGGACTTCGCCCTCTATCCACACATGACCGTGGGCGACAACATCGGCTTCCCGCTCCGGCTCTCCGGCGTCGAGCCCGGGCCGCGCGGCGAGCGGATCCAGGACGTGGCGAGCGCGCTGGGCATCGGCGACGTGCTCGGGCGCAAGCCCAGCCAGCTCTCCGGCGGCCAGCGGCAGCGGGTGGCGATGGGGCGGGCGATAGTGCGCCGGCCCGGCCTGTTCCTCATGGACGAGCCGCTCTCCAACCTGGACAGCGGCCTCCGCGCCGAGTTGCGCGCCGAGATCTCCGGGCTGACCCGCGAGCTGGGCGTCACCACCATCTACGTCACGCACGACCAGGCCGAGGCGCTGACCATGGCCGACCGGGTCGCCATCATGCGCAAGGGCGTGCTCCAGGACGTGGGCACCCCCACCCAGGTGTACGGCCGTCCGGCCACCCTCTACGTCGCCGCGTTCCTCGGCAGCCCGCGGATGAACCTGCTGGAGGCGTCGGTCTACGTCCACCTCGACCGGTACGTGGCGCTGAACCTCGGCGAGCAGGCGCTCTACCTGCCCTGGGACGACATCCGCAGCCGGGCCGTGGCGCACTATCACGGCGAACGGATCGTGGTCGGCATGCGGGCCGAGGCGCTCACCCCGGTCGCCCCGGACACCGCCGGCGACGTGCTGCACGGCCGGATCCGCTACCTGGAGCACCACGGCCACGAGTCGCTGGCCTTCCTCGACATCGGCGCCACGGCCATCGTGGTGGACGAGATGGGCACCCCCGCGGAGAACGCGGCCCCCGGCCAGCGCGGCCTGCGCCGGTTCGGCCAGGTGATGCAGCGCCTCGCCGGTCGGGCGGCGGACGCCCCGGTCTCCGCCGCGCCGAGCGGCGGCGGGAGCCGGACCAGCGTGCTCCCCGACCTTGGCCGGCACCACCGCCGCCCGGCGGAGCTGGCCGTGCGGCTGGCCCCGTACCCGGCGGTGTCGGCGGGGCACCCGCTCGCCGTCCAGGTGCGGATGGACGCGCTGCACTTCTTCGACGAGCGCGGCGACCGGATCGACGTGGGCTGGCGCTGAGAGCCTTCGCCGGTGGGTTTCCCGCCGCGTGCTCTCCCGCACGCAGGTGTCCTGCGGCGGCCATGCTGTGTCACGGTCGGCAGGCCAGCGGGAAGGGGCGTCCCCGGCCCTCGCTGGATGGGCCCGCGCCAGCGCGGTGACAGTGTGGTCACGCGGGGCGTCAGGGTCGGAAGCCGTCGCGTACGCCGGGCGTCGTTGAGAATTGAGTTGACCCCTTCTCCGCCCGGCCCAAGGGTGGCGGGATGGGGACCGTGATCCGCAACGTGTCGTTCGACTGCGCCAACCCGTACGAGCTGGCGCACTTCTGGGGCAGGGTCTTCGACTGCCCGGTCGACCCGGATTTCAAGCCCGACGACGAGGAACTCGTCATCGAGCCGCCCGGCGGCTCGCGGCTCTACTTCCAGCGCGTGCCGGAGCCGAAGACCGTGAAGAACCGCGTGCACATCTGCCTGGAGCCCGACGTGCCGCGCGACCGGGAGGTCGAGCGGGTCCTGGCCCTGGGCGCCACCGTCGTCGCCGACCGGCGAGAGCCCGACGGCAGCGGCTGGGTCGTGCTGGCCGACCCCGAGGGCAACGAGTTCTGCGTGCTGCGCAGCGATGCCGAGCGAGCCCTTGCCCGAGAAGTTACTGGCGAGTAGCGTCTGGGCATGCCCATCGACTCTCGCCAGGTGGCGGCCGGTCTGCTGGAGGCCGTGCCGTTCGCCCGCACGCTCGGTATCGAATTCGTCGAGGTCGCCCCCGAGGCCGAGGGCGGCGTCCGGGCCGTGGTCCGGCTCCCCGACGTACCGGAGCACCACAACCACGTCGGCGGCCCGCACGCCGGGGCCATGTTCACCCTCGGGGAGACCGCCTCCGGGGCGGTGGTGCTCGCCGCGTTCGGGCAGGTGCTCGACCGGGCCGTGCCGCTGGCCGTGACCGCCACCATCCGCTACCAGAAGGTCGCCCTGGGGCCGGTCCTGGCCACCGCGCGGCTGGGGCGTACCCCGGCCGAGGTGCTCGCCGAGCTGGACGCCGGGCAGCGGCCGGAGTTCCCGGTCGAGGTGGAGATCGGCACCGAGGACGGCACCGTGACCTCGGCGCTCACCGTGATCTGGACACTCCGCCCGAACCGCTGACGTCCGAATCGGGTTTGCCCGGCCGGTGCGCTGGATAGATTCAGGCAATGCTGGGCCTACCCGCTCACGTGACCGCCTGTCTCTTCGATCTGGACGGTGTGCTGACGCAGACCGCCAAGGTGCACAACGCCGCCTGGACCGAGACCTTCAACGCGTTCCTGAAGGCGCGTGCGGCGATCACCGGCGAGCCGTTCCGCCCATTCGACCCCGGCCCGGACTACAACCGGTACGTGGACGGAAAACCGCGCGCCGACGGGGTGCGCTCGTTCCTGGCCTCGCGCGGGATCACCCTGCCCGAGGGCTCGCCGGACGACCCGCCCGAGGCGGAGACCGTCAACGGGGTGGGCAACCGGAAGAACGTCATCCTGCTCAAGCGGATCCACACCGACGGCGTCGAGGTCTACGAGGGCTCGGTGCGCTACCTGGAGGAGGCCGTCCGGGCCGGGCTGCGCCGGGCGGTGGTCTCGGCCAGCGCCAACTGCCGGGACGTGGTCGCCGCCGCCGGGCTGGAGCCGCTCCTGGAAGCGCGGGTGGACGGGCTGGTGGCCCGCGAGCGCGGGCTGCGCGGCAAGCCGCACCCGGACACCTTCCTGGCCGGCGCGCAGTTGCTCGGCGTGCCGCCGGAGAACGCCGCCGTCTTCGAGGACGCGCTGGCCGGCGTCGCCGCCGGAAAGGCCGGCGGCTTCGGGTACGTGGTCGGCGTCGACCGGGTCGGCCAGGCCGACGACCTGCGTGCGCACGGCGCCGACGTGGTCGTCACCGACCTGGCCGAGCTGCTCACCGGGGCGCACGCGTGATCCGGGAACGGGCGTACCCGGTCGAGCCGTGGCACGTCCGGGAGACCCGGCTCGACATGGACGTCCTGGCCCAGTCCGAGTCGGTCTTCGCCCTCTCCAACGGCCACGTCGGGCTGCGCGGCAACCTCGACGAGGGCGAGCCGCACGGCCTGCCCGGCACCTACCTGAACTCCTTCTACGAGCTGCGCCCCCTGCCGTACGCGGAGGCCGGCTTCGGTTTCCCCGAGTCCGGGCAGACCGTCGTCAACGTCACCAACGGCAAGCTCATCCGGCTGCTGGTCGACGACGAGCCGCTCGACGTCCGCTACGGCGAACTGCTCTCCCACGAGCGGGTGCTCGACCTGCGCGCCGGCACCCTGCACCGTGAGCTGCACTGGCGCTCGCCGGCCGGCCGGGACGTGAAGGTCCGCAGCACCCGGCTCGTGTCGTTCACCCAGCGGGCGGTCGCCGCGATCCACTACGAGGTCGAGGCCCTGGAGGGGCCGCTACGGCTGATCCTCCAGTCCGAACTGGTGGCCAACGAGACCCTGCCGCCGCAGAGCAGGGACCCTCGCGTGGCCGCCGTGCTCGAGTCGCCGTTGCAGGCCGAGGAGCAGCTGACCACCGACGACGGCGGGCTGCTCATCCACCGCACCAAGGTCAGCGGGCTGCGGGTCGCGGCCCAGATGGCGCACGACGTGGCCGCCCCGGAGCGCACCACCATGGAGTCCGAGGGCTACGAGGACTGGGTCCGTACCACCATCGGCTGCGTGCTCAAGCCCGGCCAGACGCTGCGGGTGGTCAAGTACCTGACGTACGGCTGGTCCAGCCGGCGGTCGCTGCCGGCGCTGCGCGACCAGACCGGGGCGGCGCTGGCCGCGGCCCGGCTGGACGGCTGGGACGGGCTGCGCCGGGAGCAGCGGGAATACCTGGACGAGTTCTGGGACGCCGCCGACGTGCGGGTGGAGGGCGACCCGGAGGTGCAGCAGGCCGTCCGGTTCGGCCTCTTCCACGTGCTCCAGGCCGGCGCCCGCGCGGAACGCCGGCCGATCGCCGCCAAGGGCCTCACCGGCCCGGGGTACGACGGGCACGCGTTCTGGGACACCGAGATGTTCGTGCTGCCGGTGCTCACCTACACCCAGCCGGGCGCGGTGCGGGACGCGCTGCACTGGCGCTACTCGACCATGGGCCAGGCGCAGGAGCGGGCCCGGACGTTGAACCTGGCCGGGGCCGCCTTCCCGTGGCGGACCATCGAGGGCCCGGAGTCGTCGGCGTACTGGCCGGCCGGGACCGCCGCGTTCCACATCGCCGCCGACGTGGCCGACGCGCTGCGCCGGTACGTGCTGGTCACCGGCGACCAGGCGCTGGAAAAGGAGATCGGCCTGGAGCTGCTGGTGGAGACGGCCCGGCTGTGGCGCTCGCTCGGCCACCACGACCGCACCGGCCGGTTCCACATCGACGGGGTTACCGGCCCGGACGAGTACACCGCGATCAAGAACGACAACGTCTACACCAACCTGATGGCGCAGCGGAACCTGCTCACCGCCGCCGACTGCGCGATGCGCCACCGGGACCAGGCCCTCGACCTCGGCGTCACCGAGGAGGAGGCGGCCACCTGGCGGGACGCGGCCAACGCCATGCACCTCCCGTACGACCAGGAGATCGAGGTGCACGGCCAGGTGGAGGGCTTCACCCGGTTGCAGGAGTGGGACTTCGAGCACACCCCGCCGGAGAAGTATCCGCTGCTGCTGCACTACCCGTACTTCGACCTGTACCGGAAGCAGGTCGTCAAGCAGGCGGACCTGGTGCTCGCCATGCACTGGCGGGGTGACGCGTTCACCGGCCCGGAGAAGATGCGCAACTTCCACTACTACGAGCGGCGCACCGTACGGGACTCCTCACTGAGCGCCTGCACCCAGGCGGTGATGGCGGCCGAGGTGGGTCACCCCGAGCTGGCCCACCGCTACCTGCGCGAGGCCGCGCTGATGGACCTGCACGACCTGAACGAGAACACCCGGGACGGGGTGCACATGGCCTCGCTCGCCGGGGCCTGGATCGCCCTGGTCGCCGGCTTCGGCGGCCTGCGCGACCACGACGGCACGCTCTCCTTCTCGCCCCGGCTCTCCAGCCGGCTCGGCCGGTTGGAGTTCTCCCTCCAGTGGCGGTCGATGCGGCTGCGGGTGGACGTCCGGCCGCACCAGACGACGTACTCGCTGCGCAACGGGGGGCCGGACACGGTGATCGAGCTGCGCCACCACGGCGAGCCGATCCGGGTCACCGCCGCCCAGCCGGTCACCGTGCCGGTGCCGCCGGCGCGCCCGTCCGGGCCGGAACCCGAGCAGCCGCCGGGCCGGGCGCCCCTGCTGCGCCTGCCGGAGAACCTGAGCTGAGCGAAGCCCCGGCCCGCGTGCTCGCGGGCCGGGACTTCACCGGCGTACGTCAGAACTGGCGGCCGTTGGACGGCCGGCCGCCGGCGTCACGCGGCGCCGCCGCCCGTGGGTCGTCGGCGGTGCGTGCCACGGAGGCGCGGTCCGCCCAGTCCTCCGAGCCCTTCAGCTCCTGTTTGCGGCGTTCCTGATCGGTGAGCTCCTGCTCTCGGGACCTGTCCTGTTTCGCCATGACGATCCTCGCGATCCGTCGGGGTCCGTGGTCACCCCGCGCCTTCCCGATCCGGTCCGGCTCAACCGTCGAGGTGCCGGGCGAAGCTCAGCCGCAGGTGGTTCTTCGGCCGGGCGCCGACGATAGAGCCCACCACCTGGCCGTCGCGGAACACCAGCATCGTCGGCATCGACATCACCTGGTACGCGCGGGTGCTCTGCGGGTTCTCGTCCGAATTCACGGTGACGAAGCGCAGCGCGTAGCCGAACTCCTCGGCCAGCTCCGCCAGGTGCTTCGACACCGGGCGGCAGGGCGGGCACCACTCCGCCCAGAAGTCGACCACCACCGGCCGGTCGGCGGCCAGCACGACGGCCGCGAAGGTTTCGTCGGTGACCGGGGTCAGTCGGCCCTGCTGCGTGTCCTGAGGCATGTTTCCTCCCGATGGGCGATCGCGCCGGCGAGCTGGTCGTGCAGCTGGTGGCGGACCGCGCCGAGCCGGTCGAGGTAGTCGTCCACCTCGGCGAGCTTGCGCCGCAGCACCGCCACCGAGTCGGGGCAGACGTCCCCGGAGCTGTTCCCGGCCCGCAGGCAGGCCACGAACGGCCGGATGTCGTCCAGCCCGAAACCGACCGCCAGCAGCGCCCGGATCTCGTGCACGACGCGCAGCTCCGCCTCGTCGTAGACCCGGTAGCCGTTCGCCGACCGGCGCGGGCACACCAGCCCCTGGGACTCGTAGTACCGCAGGGTGCGGGTGCTGGTCCCGGCCCGCTCCGCCAACTCCCCGATCCGCATCCCACCCACCCCACCCGCCAGCTCACCCCATGACCGCCCAAACGCTAAACCTTGCCGCCAACGTCAAGGCAACCCATCACCGGTGCGGTGCGGTGCGGTGCGGTGCGGTGGAGGGTGGAAGGTGAGGTGGGGGTGGGTGGGGGTATGCGGCGGGTGGGAGGTGTCGGGGGATGGCTGAGACGACTGAGGTGAGCGTGCCGGTGGTAAACGGGGGGCTGCCGGCCGACGTGATCGTGCCGTCGGGGGCCGTGGGGGTGGTGTTGTTCGCGCACGGGAGCGGCAGCTCGCGGCACAGCCCGCGCAACGTGGCGGTGGCGCACCAGTTCAACGGGCGGGGGCTGGGCACCGTGCTGGTCGACCTGCTCACTCCCGAGGAGGACGAGCGGGACGCGGTCACCGCCGAGCTGCGCTTCGACATCGGGATGCTGGCCGAGCGGCTGGCCGCCATCGTCGACTGGATGGCCGCCGAGCCGACCCTGGGCCGGCTGCCGATCGGGCTCTTCGGAGCCAGCACCGGTGCGGCCGCCGCCCTGGTCGCCGCGGCCGGCCGCCCGGAACAGGTCGGCGCGGTGGTCTCCCGGGGCGGCCGTCCGGACCTGGCCGGCAGCTCGCTGTCGGCGGTACGCGCCCCGACGCTGCTGATCGTCGGTGGGCTGGACGAGGAGGTGATCGTGTTGAACGAGCAGGCCCAGGCCGAGCTGGGCGAAGTCGCCGAGCTTCGGATCGTGCCCGGCGCCACCCACCTCTTCGAGGAGCCGGGCACCCTGGATCAGGTGGCCGACCAGGCCGGCACCTGGTTCATCACCCACCTCCGCCAACCGCACCCGGCCTGAGTCGGCTCAGCCGGGCGCCGCCAGCCGCACCCGGCCTGAGCCGGGGTCACCCGGGCAGGGCGGCCCGGTGGCGTTGCACGGTGTCCAGCACCCGCCAGGTAACCGCGGCGATCGGCACCGAGACGAACGCGCCCGCGATGCCGGCGATCAGGGTGCCGGCGGTGACCACGACCAGGATGACGGCCGGGTGCAGCTGGACCTGCCGCTTCATCACCAGCGGCTCCAGCAGGTTGCCCTCGATCTGCTGCACGGCGATCACCGCGGCGAGGGTGAGCAGGGCGGTGGTGGGGCCGTTGGCGGCCAGGGCGACCAGCACGGCGACCGCGCCGGCCACGGTGGCGCCGATGATCGGCACGAACCCGCCGAGGAAGGTGATCAGCGCGAGCGGCAGGGCCAGCGGGACCCGCAGCAGCACCAGTGCCAGCCCGATGCCGATGGCGTCGATCGCCGCGATGATCATCGTGCCCCGGCTGTACGCGCCGAGCGTCCGCCAGCCGGCCCGGCCCGCCCCGGCGGTCAGGTCGCGGCGCGGCCCGGTCATCCGGCGCAGCACCCAGTGCCACATCGACCGGCCGTCCTTGAGCAGGAAGAAGAGGAGCACCAGGCCGAGCAGGATCGAGCCGGCCACCTCGGCGGCCGTCCGGGCCCCGGCGACCGGGTCGGGGGCGCTGCCGCCCAGCCCCTCCCGGATCTGCTTGATCTGGCGGTCGAGCTGCTCGTCGGTGACCGGCAGGCTGGAGGTGACGAAGTCGCGGCTGCGCTCCAGGCCCTGGTCGAGCTGCTGGCTCAGCTCGCCGAACTGGCTCGCCGTCAGGTTCCACACCAGCGCCCCGACGCCGACCAGGACGCCGAGCAGCAGCAGGACGCTGAGCAGGGCGGCCAGCGCCGCCGGCACCCGGAGCCGGCGGAGCCGGAGCAGCACCGGGTCGAGCAGCGCGGTGAGGAAGAGCGTGCCGGCCAGCGCCACGGCCAGTGGCGCCAGCAGCACCGCGATCTTCCCGAGCAGCCAGAGCGCGGCGACGACCACCACGAGACACGCGCTCCAGGTGACGGCCGTCCGTACCGGCCAGGGCAGCCCCGCCCAGGTGTGCCGCGGTCCCGCCGTCCGGCTTCGCTCCGCCGGCCCCGGCGTCCCAGCGTCCTCGTCCACGTCGCCTCCTCGATCGTGGCCGTTCGGTACCCGACGCACACGAATCCGACACCCGGTCGGCCTTCGGGCGCGGAGCGTTTGTGCCTCCAGCCCCCGGGAAGGCATTCAAGGAGCGAAGGGAGAACAGGCATGAGCGACTTCATGGACAAGGCCAAGGACATGGCCGACAAGCACGACAAGCAGGTCGACCAGGGGATCGAGAAGGGCGGCGACATGGCCGACAAACGGACCCAGGGCAAGTACGACCAGCAGATCGACAAGGGCGTCGACATGGCGCAGCAGCGGACCGGTCAGGGCGACACCGGACGCTGACCGCGCCCCGCGATCCCGGGCTGTCCCGCGTGGGCGGCCCGGGATCGCCGTGTCGGACCCGGAACAATTCTCTGGTCTGCACCGACCGATCTCGCTACCATCCGCAGTCGGGGCATGACTCAGTGTCGAGTCGTGCGGAGTCGACCCGCACCGCCTGCGGTGCCGTGGACGAGAGCGAGCCAACCGGTGACCGACACTTCCCAGGCGACCATCCCGCAGCGCTACCCGTTCAACGCCCCTGTCCGGCTCGACCTGGACGCCCGCTACGCCGAACTGCGCGAGCAGCCGCTGGTCCGGGTCCAACTGCCCTACGGCGAGCCCGCCTGGCTGGCCACCCGGCACGCCGATGTGAAGACGGTGCTCGGGGATCCCCGGTTCAGCCGGGCCGCGTCGGTCGGCCGCGACGAACCCCGGAACACCCTGCGCCAGCAGGAGACCGGCATCCTCTCGATGGACCCGCCGGAGCACACCCGGCTGCGCCGGCTGGTGGCGAAGGCGTTCACCGCGCGGCGGGTCGAGGAGCTGCGGCCGCGTACCCGGGCGGTGGCCGACGAGCTGGTCGACGGGCTGCTCGCCGCCGGGCCGCCCGCCGACCTGGTGGCGCACCTGGCCACCCCGCTGCCGATCCGGGTGATCTGCGACCTGCTCGGCGTGCCGGTGTCCGACCAGGACAGGTTCCACACGTGGTCGGAGGCGATCGTCTCGACCACCTCGCTGGAGCCGGGTCTCGCCCAGCACTACCTCGACAACCTGCTCGCCTACATGGGCGAGCTGGTCGCCCGGCGCCGGGTCGAACCCACCGACGACCTGCTCAGCGCGATGGTCCGGGCGCGCGACGAGCACGCCGACCGGCTCACCGAGGAGGAGATGGTCACCCTCGCCGCCGGGCTGCTCGCCGCCGGCCACGAGACCACCGTGACCCAGATTCCCAACATGGTGTACGTCCTGCTCACCACCCCCGGCGCCTGGGACACCCTGCGGGACCGGCCGGAGCTGGTGCCGGCCGCCGTCGAGGAGCTGATGCGGTTCATCCCGCTCGGCGCGACGGCGGCCTTCCCCCGCTACGCCACCGAGGACGTCGAGCTGGGCGGGGTGCTGGTCCGGGCCGGCGAACCGGTGGTGGTCAACATCGCGGCGGCCAACCGGGACGACGCGGTGTTCACCGACGCCGACCGGCTCGACCTGACCCGTACGGTCAACCCGCACCTCGGCTTCGGGCACGGCGTGCACCACTGTGTCGGCGCGCAGCTGGCCCGGATGGAGCTGCGGGTGGTGCTGGAGACCCTGCTCGACCGGGCGCCGGGGCTCCGGCTCGCAGTGCCCGTGGAGGAGCTGACCTGGAAGAGCGGCCTGCTGGTGCGGGGCCTGGTGGCGATGCCGGTGGCCTGGTGAGCCGGGCCGGAGCGGGGGAGGAAGCGTGAGCGAGGGGACCGAGTGGCGGCTGCACGTCGACCCGACCCGGTGCATCGGTTCAGGGATCTGCGCCGGTGTGGCACCGCAGCACTTCGTGCTGGTCGACGGGCTGTCTCGGCCGGTGGCCGAGCGGATAGCCGCCGACGAGTCGGTGCTGGACGCGGCCGAGTCCTGCCCGCTGGAGGCGATCGTGGTGTCCGACCTGGACAACCTCCGGCGGATCGCCCCGGAGGGCTGATCGGTCAGCAGCCGGGGTAGCGCACCCCGTTGACGTTGACCCGGAGGCTGAACAGCGAGCTGGAGGCGCAGATGTAGAGCTGGTTGCGCTTCGGGCCGCCGAAGGTGAAGTTGGCGACCACCTCCGGCAGGTGCAGCTTGCCGAGCAGCGTGCCGTCCGGGTCGAAGCAGTGCAGCCCGTCGTGCGCGGCCACCCAGACCCGGCCGGCGTCGTCGAGGCGTACGCCGTCGAAGGAGCCGGCGTCGCAGGTGGCGAAGACCTCGCCGCCGCGCAGGGCGCCGCCCTCGGTCACGGCGAACCGGCGCAGGTGCTTCGCCCGGGTGTCGACCACGTAGAGCAGGGACTCGTCGGGGCTGAACGCCAGCCCGTTCGGCTGCCCGAAGTCGTCGGCGACCCGGCGTACCTCGCCGTCGTGCGGGTCGACCCGGTAGACGTGGTTGCCGCCGATCTCGCTCTCGGCCCGGTGGCCCTCGTAGTCGCTGTCGATGCCGTAGCTCGGGTCGGTGAACCAGATCGATCCGTCGGAGTGCTCGACCACGTCGTTCGGGCTGTTCAGCCGCTTGCCGCGCCAGCGCTGGGCGAGCACCGTGTCGGTGCCGTCGGCCTCGGTCCGGGTGACCCGCCGCCGGCCCTGCTCACAGCTCACCAGCCGCCCCCGCCGGTCGACGGTGTGCCCGTTGGCGTAGCCGGCCGGTTGGCGGAACACGCCGACCGCGCCGGTGGTCTCGTCCCAGCGCAGCAGCCGGTCGTTCGGGATGTCGCTGAAGACCAGGTAGCGCCCGGCGGAGAACCAGGCCGGGCCCTCCAGCCAGCGGCCCCCGGTCCAGAGGCACTCCGTCCACTCGTCGCCGTTGACCCGGCGGAACCGCTCGTCCCGCAACTCGAAACGCGTCCTGAACCGATCCACGCCGACCGCCTCCAGCCGTGACTGATGTTCGGCAGGAAGCTAACATGGCCGAACCAGAATCGGGTATGAGGTGAAACACCGAACGGAGGCGCGACCGTGGACGACGTCGACCGGAAGCTGCTGGCGGCACTGCAACACGACGCCACCCAGTCGTACGCGGCGCTGGCCGGGCAGGTCGGGCTGTCCACCGGGGCGGTCCACGAGCGGGTGCGCAAGCTGCGCGAGCAGGGGGTGGTACGGCGGACCACCGTGGACGTCGACCCCGCCGCGGTCGGCCGGGGCGTGCTGGCGTTCGTGCTGGTGGAGGCGAACGCCTGGATGGGCGACCAGCCCACCCGGGAGGCGCTCGCGGCGCTGCCCGAGGTGGAGGAGGCGCACGTCATCGCCGGCCCCGCCTCGCTGCTCGTGAAGATCCGGGTCGGCACGCCCGAGCAGCTCCAGGCGAGCCTGCGCCAGCTGTTCCAGGTGGAGGGCGTCACCGGGACGCAGACCGTGGTGGTGCTGGAGAGTTTCTTCGAGCGCCCGCTCGACCCGTACCCGCAGACCTCCTGACACGCGGCGGCGGCCACGCCCCCCGTGCCGGGAGCGTGGCCGCCGCGGTCGGTGGTCAGGACTTCTCGCGCAGCTCCCGCATCGAGGTGGGCCGGCCGCTCAGCGCGTCGCGCATCCGGTCGACCAGCCCGGTGCCCGGGGCGAGCAGCTTGTTCGCGGGCGGGTGGTCCGGGGCGGCCGGGTGCGGCCGGGTCGGCGCAGACTTCTTCGCCGCCTCCACCTTGCCGGCCAGCTCGACCAGCTCCTCCCGGGCGCAGGCCGCGCGGAGCCGGGGGAAGAGGTCGTTCTCCTCGTCCTGTACGTGGTGCCGGATGGTCGCGGTCAGCTTGGTCAGCAGCTCGTCGAAGCGCGGCTCGGAGGGGTCGAGGGACGCCAGCTCCTTCATGGTCCGCTCGGCGGCGGCGTGCTCGTAGATCTCGTGCTCGGCGAGCTGGTCGCCGTCGGGGAGGGCCTTGCGGGCGGCCGGGTAGACATAGGCCTCCTCGGCCACGGAGTGCCGGACCAACTCGGCGATCACCACGTCGGCGAGCTGCCGCCGGTGCTCCGGGGTGCCCTGCCGGCTCTCCAGCTCGACGAAGATCGCCTCGACCTCGCGGTGGTCCGTCATCAGGACGTCGACGACGTCCCGTTCCGTCTGTACGTCGGTCATCTGAGTAGCCCCTTACCGGTGGGTTGCGGAACGGCTTGTCCGACCACTACCCCCGCCCGGACGGTCGAACCAGCCGGATCTCCGGTGCCTCCCGCGACGAGAGTCCCGGCGGCGACCGCCTCCGTTAATCTGCGGGCCAGCTGTCCGGCAAGCGTTCCGTCCGCCAGGAGGATCCGTGACCTTCCGTTCCAGCCGCTGGCTGCTCGCCACCGTCGCCGCAGGGGCGGTGGCCGCCGCCGGGCTGGGCCTGGCCCACCGGATCACCACAGCCGACACCGGCGCGGCCAACAGCGAGGCCCGCAACGTCATCCTCATCAACGGCGACGGCATGGCCGCCGCCCAGCGCGAGGCGGCCCGCCTCTACCTGGCCGGCCTCGACGGCCAGCTCACCATGGACGAGCTGCCGTACTCCGGCCAGCTCACCACCAGCCCGCACGACCCGACGACGCCGATCACCGACTCGGCCGCCGCGGCGACCGCCTGGGCCACCGGCGAGAAGACCTACAACGGCGCGATCAGCGTCGACGTGGACGGCAAGCCGCTGCCCACCCTCGGCGCCCAGGCCAAGGCGGCCGGCAGAGCCACCGGCCTGGTCACCACCGCCCAGGTCACTGACGCCAGCCCGGCGGCCTTCTTCGCCAACACCACCGACCGCTCCGCACAGGACGAAATCGCCCGGCAGTACCTGGAGGTCAGCCGGCCGGACGTCATCCTGGGCGGCGGCGAGGACTGGTGGTTGCCGGCCGGCAACGCCGGCGCGTACCCGGACCAGCCGGCCGAGGACCGTTCCGAGGCCAGCAGGGGCACCAAGGGCGACCTGGTCGCCGAGGCGGAGGCCAAGGGCTACCGGTACGTCTCCACGGCCGCCCAGCTCCAGGTCGCCAAGGGTGGCAGGCTGCTCGGCCTCTTCGGCAACGAGGAGCTGTTCCAGCAGCGGCCCGAGGGCGAGGGCGACGTCTACGCCCCGCCGGTCAGCCTGGCCACCATGACGGAGAAGGCGCTGTCGACGCTGTCGACGAACAGGAAGGGCTTCTTCCTCCTCGTCGAGGAGGAGGGCATCGACGAGTTCGCCCACGAGAACAACGGCACCCGGATGCTGCAGGCCCTCGGCGAGCTGGAGAAGGCCGTGGCGGTGGCCCGCACCTACGCCGCCACCCACCCGGACACCCTGCTCGTGGTCACCGGCGACCACGAGTGCGGCGGCCTGACCGTCGAGGACACCGGCACCTCCGACGAATCCGGTGACGGCGTCTCGGCCGAGGACGGGCCGTTCCCGATCAAGGGCAGCGGCCAGAGCTTCAACCTGGACTGGACGACCAGCGGCCACACCGGCGCCGACGTGCCGGTGACCGCGTACGGTCCGCTGGCCGAGCAGTTCACCGGCAAGCACCCGAACACCCACGTGCACGGCGTGCTCGCGCAGGTGCTCACCCGCTGATCGGCTCGCGCAGCAGGGCGGGCAGCTCACCGAGGGCGGTCAGCGCGCGGCCGACCCAGGCGGGATCGCTGTCGTTGTGCTCGGTGGTCCGGACCACGGTCATGCCGACCGCCGCCGCGCCCGCCAGCTCGCCATCCGCGCCGTCGCCCACGAAGACGCAGTCGGCCGGCGTGACCCCGAGACGCTCGGCCGCCAGCCGGTAGATCGCCGGGTCGGGCTTGGCCAGGCCCACGTCGCTGGAGAAGACCGCGACGTCGAACCGGCGGGCCAGGTCGGTCGAGGGCCACGCCTCGGCGGTCTCCGCGGTGGCGTTGCTGACCAGCCCGATCGGGTGGCCGTCGGCGCGCAGCGCGTCCAGCATCGCGACGGTTTCCGGCGGGACGCCCGACAACAGCCGCCGGGCCAGCTCCCGGCGGTGCGCGGCGGCCCGGGTCACCTGCTCCTCGGTGGGCGTGCCGCCGAGCCGCCGGGCCAGGATGCTTACCGTCTCCGCGGCGTCCCAGCCGGTCATCCGGTCCCGCCAGGTCGCGTGGTACGCGTCAACCAGCGCGGCCGGCTCCACCCCCACCATCAGCGCCATCTCGCCGACCACCCGGTCCCGCTCGGGGTCCCCGCCGGGCACCAGGGTGTGGAACAGGTCGAAGATCACCGGTCGTGGCACGGTCCAGACTCTAGCGAGGTCAGCGACCGGCCGGTGAGCGAACAGACGCCGAAGGGCCGGCCTCCCCGCCCGGGGAGACCGGCCCTTTTCGGCTCGGTCAGGAGCTGTAACCGCGGCCGGCGATCCAGTTGGCCAGCTCGGTCACGTCCATCCAGTACGTCGGCTCGTTCGGGCTGGCCGGGTCGGCGATCAGCACCGTGTTGCCGTCGTCCTTGTATTCCACCACGGTCAGGTAGTGACCGGGGTAGCTGTGCTCGACACCGTCGATGTCCAGCGCGCCGCCCAGGATGTTGGCGACGACCGGCCGACCCTGGTCCACGGCAGTCCTGACGTCCGCCCGCAGGCGCTCGACCTGCTCCTTGGTGGCCACGTCGTCCCGGATCTCGGTGGTCTTGTACTTGCCACCGGTGTACTCGTTGAGCACCCGGGTGATGTCGATGGCCGAGTCGGTGCCGTTCTCGGTGGTGCCCAGCTTGGCGGCCAGCTCGTCCTGGCTGACCTCCTTGCCCTCGGCCGACAGGGCGATCCGGGTCGAGGCCGGGCCGCAGTAGAAGAAGTTCGGCTGCGCCTCGTACTCGTAGCCGGCGCTGCGTTCGCCCTTGCCCTTGGCCACGGCCGGCACGGCCTTCGGACCGGCCGGCGCCGGTGCGGCGTGCGCCGCCACGGCCGGGCCGGCGACGACGCCGCCGGACATGCACAGGCCGGCGACGGACAGCATGCTCTTACGGAGGATCGAGTTCATGGCGAGGCTCCATTCGGGGGTTGACGTCTCCGGCGTGCGGAGACGTGGCACCGGGAGTGGCGCTCGGCGTGCTCGGGGTGTCTCGGTGCGCTCCAGGGCGCGGCCCCACTCGCTCACCGGGGGCGGCGGGCCTGCCGCCCGCTCGCTCATATCGCTCGTACGGGAGGTGCAACGGCCCGGGGCCGGCCCCGATTTCCCCAGGTGGCGGCCATCACGGTTTAACCGGACATCGGGCGCGTACGGGCCGGCGGCGCGCTGACGCCCGGGTCAGTTGGTGCCGGTGGGAAGGCTGCCGAGGAGTCGGGTCACGGCGATCTCGATGACCACGCGCTGCGGATTCGGACGCGGGGTGCGGTAACGGGCGGCGTACCGCCGCTCGGCCTCGGCCACCGACTCCGGGTCGCGGCGCAGCACCGCCCGGCCCTCGACGGTCAGCCACCAGCGGCCGTCGACCTGGCAGACCGCCACGGGCACGCCCGCCGGGCCGGCCGCGGCGACGTGCCGGGCCTTGGCCGAGGTGCCGGAGGTGATCACGCGGGCCAGTCCGGCGTCCGCGTCGAGGGTGACCCCCACCGGTACGACGTGCGGGGTGCCATCCGCGCGCAGGGTGGTCAGCGTGGCGAGGTGCCGGTCCCGAAAGAACCGGGCGACCCGCTCGTCGTGTGGGTCCAGCCGGTGGTCGCCCGCCATGTCCCGTCCTCGGTGCCCTGGTCCGGGCCGACCGCCGGCCCCGCGCCGATCATGACACGGGGCGGCGCGCCCGGCCCGGCCCCGGTGGGGAGTCCGACCGGTCGGGCAGCCCACGCTGCGCGGCCCGGTGCTTCGCGGCCAGCCGGCCCAGGTAGATCAGCGCACCGGCCAGCACGCCCATGTCGTCCAGGTAGATCGGGTCGGGAAGCAGGTCCACCGGCAGGATCGTGTAGATCAGCGCGCCGTAGAAGGCGACCTTGCCGCCGACCCCGAGCGCGCCCAGCATGCGGCGGGTGCGGACCACCCGGACGGCGAGCAGCACCGCCCCGACCAGCGTCGCCAGCGCGGCGACGGCGGCGAGCACGACAAGTACCCAGGCTTCACGGGACACGAGGTCACGCTAACCGAGCCGGGCCAGTTCCGCCGGAGGCGTCAGTACGCCGGCACGGCCGCCCGCCCCCGGGCCACCGGGGTCAGCTCGCGGGTGGTCTCGGCGGCCCGGGTGGGCGTCGGCAGCTCGCGGGTGGTCTCCGGCCCGGCCAGGTCGACGATGGACAGCGACGACCGCGGCGCGGCGGCCGGCCGGGTCGCCACGTACGCCTCGTCACGCAGGCTCCGCGCGGCGGCGGCAGCCAGCTCGGCGGCGCGCCATGCGGCCTGCTCCCGCTCCAGGGCGGCCTGCTGCCGGGCCCGCAGGTTGTCCCGGACCAGCCGGCGCAGCAGCAGCTCCTGCTCCACCGGGTGCCGGCGCGGGTCCCAGCCCCGGTGACCGAGGATGTCGCTGAGCTGCTGCACGGTGATCTCCTTGCGCCACTGGGCGTCCAACGCCGCCCGGTGCAGCCAGCGCTCCCGGTCCACGTACTCGGCAGGGGTCCGGGCGGTCCGGGGCAGGGGCAGCGCCGCGGCGGCGGCCAACCGGCGGACGTCCTCCTCCGCCGCCTCGTACGCCCGCCACGCCTCCTCGACCTCCTCCTGCGCGGCCAGCCACTCGGTCCGGCGCCGCTCGGCGGTGGCCGTCGCCCGGGACGCGGCCACCGCCACCTCCTGCGCGTACCGGGCCTGCTCGCGGGCCTCCTCGCGGGCCTGCTCGGCCAGGTCGATGCTGCTCGGCCGGGCGGCATCGCTGATCCGGTCGCCGAACACCGTCCGGAACCGGGCCGGGCGGACGATCAGGGCGGCGACCACGATCGCCGCCACGGCGAGCAGGGCCAGCCAGATCACGGCGGCCCGGGGAACGTCGGGCAGGACGGTGGAGAAGACGGTCTGCATCACCAGCACCTCGTGGTGGAACGGTCGGAGTCAACGGTGGGGGCCCGGTCGACGGGCGGAAGGTCGCGCGGCAGCGACGGGGATACGCGGCGGGGCGCGGTCGCGGGGCGCCGGGGCGTACCCGGGGAGAGACCGGCGCGGTCAGGCGCGCGGCGGACCGCGGCGGGCGTTGGCGGTCCGGCCGGGGTCGGCGGCGAGGACGACGTCCCGGCCCGC
>NZ_MUYZ01000369.1:0-5704 GCF_003013775.1 Micromonospora sp. MH33 | reverse complement strand
GGTCGAGCGGTTCGAGCCGGTGCCGGACCGGCCCCCAGCCGGCCAGGAACGCGGCGGCGTCGGCGGCGTCCCGCCCCCAGGTGCCCGGCTCCTGCCGGGGCGCGCACTCCACGTCGACGAAACCGGCGTCGGTGAGCACGGCCCGCACCACCGCGGGGTCGGCGAGGGAGAGCGGCTCGCCGACCGCCGTGCCGTCGCTGCCGGTGGGTGGCAGGTGTGCGGCGAGCGGCGCGAGCGCCGCGCCCAGGTCTCCCCGGCGGATGTCGTCGAGGCAGACGAGGGCGAGCCGCCCGCCGGGGCGCAGCGCCCGGCCGAGGTTGGCGAACGCGGTGACCGGGTCGGCGAAGAACATCACCCCGAACCGGCTCAGCGCGACGTCGAAGGCCGCCGGTGGGAAGGGGTGGACCTGGGCGTCGGCCCGGACGAAGTCCACGTTGCCCACCGATTCGGCGGCGGCCGAGGCCCGGGCGCGGTCCAGCATCGGCGCGGAGAGGTCCACCCCGAGGGCGGCGCCGGCACCGCAGCGGCGGGCGGCCAGCCGGGTGAGCTGGCCGGTGCCGCAGCCGACGTCGAGCACTCGGTCGCCGGGCCGGACCGCCGCGAGCAGTGCCTCGTTGAAGCCGCTGTTGATCGCGTCGTACCGCCGCTGGTGGTCGGCCCAGTGCCGGCCCTCGTAGCCGTTCCAGGCCCGCTCCTGCTGCTCGTTCTGGATGGTCCGCACGCCGCCTCCTGATGAACGCTTGTTCATGAACGAGCATTCATAATGAATGGCCACGTCGGCGACCGTCAACCCCGCCCGGTTTCGGGGGTGATCGCCAGGGGTACCTGCGGCCACTGATGAGACTGACCACGCACTCCACGACCCTGCGCCGCGCGGCCAAGAGCCTCTTCGGCTGGACCGCCCTCCGGCCCAACCAGCTGGCCGCCATGCGCGCGGTCATGAAGCGCCGCGACGCCCTGGTGGTGCTCCCCACCGGCGCCGGCAAGTCGGCGATCTACCAGATCCCGGCCAGCCTGATCCCCGGCCCCACCGTGGTCATCTCCCCGCTGCTCGCCCTCCAGCAGGACCAGATCGCCGCGCTCAACGAGCGGCAACGCCCCGAGCTGCGGGCCGTCCGGATCAGCTCCGACGAGACCGCGGCCCAGCAGGCCGAGGCGATCGAGGAGATCCGGGCGGGGCGGGCCGAGTTCCTGTTCATCACCCCGGAGGCGCTGAGCAACCCGGACCGGCTCGCCGAGGTCCGCGCGCTCAAGCCGGCGCTGGTCGCGATCGACGAGGCCCACTGCATCTCCGCCTGGGGGCACGACTTCCGCCCGGACTACCTGGCGCTCGGCCACCTCGTCGAGGGCATCGGCCGACCGCCGGTGGTGGCGCTGACCGCCACCGCCTCCCCGCCGGTCCGCGACGACATCGTCGCCCGGCTGCGGCTGCGCGACCCCGAGGTGGTGGTGTCCGGGCTGGACCGCCCCAACCTCTTCCTCGAGGTGGCGCACTGCCCCACCGAGGACTACCGGTGGCGCCGACTGGTCGCGCTGCTCCGCGACGACGAACGGCCCGGAATCATCTACGTGCCGACCCGGCGGGCGGCCGAGGAACTGGCCCAGCGGCTCACCGACGCGGGCTTCCCGGCGCAGTACTACCACGGCGGGATGCCGACCAACGCCCGCAACGACCTGCACGAGGCGTTCCTCGCCGACCAGGTGCCGATCATGGTGGCCACCTCCGCGTTCGGCATGGGCATCGACAAGCCGAACATCGCCTGGGTCGTCCACACGGCGCTGCCCGACTCGCCGGACAGCTACTTCCAGGAGATCGGCCGGGCCGGCCGGGACGGCGCGCCCGCCCGGGTGCTGCTGCTCTGGCGCGCCGAGGACATCGGTCTCCAGCGCTACTTCAGCGGCGGCCTGCCCGACGAGAGGGAACTGGCCGAACTCGCCGCCCTGCTGCGCAAGCAGGCCCGGACCAAGAAGGAGCTGCGCGAGCTGACCGGGCTCGGGCCGCGCAAGCTCGGCCAGTACCTCTCGCTGCTGGAGCAGGTGGGCGCCGCGGAGCCCCGCGCCCGGCAGCGGATCGCCGCCTCCCGGTACGCCCCGGCGGCGGCCGAGTCCGGCCGGGCCGCGCTCGCCGAGGCGGAACGGCAGCAGACCGTGACGCGGTCGCGCACCGACATGATGCGCGCCTTCGCGGAAACCACCGGTTGCCGGGGGCAGGCGCTGCTGGCCTACTTCGGCGAGCAGGTGAGTGCCGTCTGCGGGCACTGCGACAACTGCCACGCCGGCACCAGCGTCGCCGATGACGGCGCCGTCGGCCCGTTCCCGGTACACAGCCAGGTACGGCATCCGGAGTGGGGCGCCGGCCTGGTGCTCAGCTACGAGGAGGACAAGATGACGGTGCTCTTCGACGAGGTGGGCTACAAGACGCTGTCCGTCCGCGTGGTGTCCGAACAGGGCCTGCTGGAGCTGGACTAGCCTGACCCGGGCACCGCGGGGGCGGTGCCCGTCGACAACGACGACCACGGCGAAAGGGGCTTGATCGTGATCGAGCAGCCGGCGTACACCGGGTTCGGTTTCTCCGACGAGGAGTGGGGGCTGCTGGTCGGTCTGCCGCAGGCGGTCCTCACCGCGGCCGCCGCGGCCGAGTCCGACGGCACCAAGCGCACCATGGCCGAGAACGCCGCCGGGCTGGAGACCATCGCCGCGGGCCGCGAGTCGGCCAGCCCGCTGGTGGCCGCCGTCGCCGGCGAGGTCGTCTCCCGGGTCGGCGACCCGGAGGCCGGCGCCGAACTTCCGGTCATCACCCCGGACGACCCGCAGGCGATGATCGAGGACGTGCTCGGCCGGGCCGGGCAGGCGTCGGCGCTGCTCGCCGCCAAGATCGACGAGGGGCAGGCCGGCGCGTACCGGCACTGGCTGGTGGAGATCGCCGAGCAGGTGGTGGGCGCCGCCTCCACCGGCGGCATCCTGGGCCTGGGCGGCGACGTGGTGAGCGACTCGGAGCGGCGCTTCCGCGACCGGCTCTCGCACGTGCTCAACGACTGAACGGACTCCTAACAGAGGATTTCACATCCGTCAATGACGGAAATGTCACGCCCCACGGGTGCCAACTCCCGGCCTCGTGGGGCGTCCTGCTTCATGAAGGGTGACCAACCACGGGGGTCGGGCATGGACACGGAAATGAAGCGGCAGATCTTCGACACGGAGCAGGTGCCCGCCGCCGACCGTTTCGGGCTGTGGCTGGACATGCTCGCCGGCACGCCCGGGCTCATGCGGGTACGCACCGAGCACGCCGACAACTTCGTCGCGCGGTCGGAGTTCCTCGACCTTGGCCCGATGCAGCTGGTCCGCCACCGTTACCCCTCGCTGGACGGGGTCCGGAGCCGGAAGCTGATCCAGCGCTCCGACGCCGACTACTACGTGCTCGCGTTGACCCTCGCCGGCACCGGCATCGCGGACCAGGACGGGCAGCGCGGCGTCTGCCGCCCCGGCGACTTCACCTTCTACGACTGCGCCCGCCCGCAGGAGCTCAGCCACCACGGCGACGACGGCGACCAGTCCGCCAGTTCGATCGTGGCCTTCATCCCGTACGAGGCGCTGCCCCTGGCCCGTCGCCGGCTCGCCCCACTGTTCGCCGGACGGATGTCCGGCACCGAGGGGATCGGGGCGCTGCTGTCGAACTACCTCATCCAGCTCACCGGCCATCCCGAGCAGTACCACGCGGCGGACGCGGAGCGGCTGGGCGGCGTCGGGCTCGACCTGATCTCCACCCTGCTGGGCCGGCACCTGGTCTCCGAGGACGCGGTGCCCACCGAGGTGCGACGGCGGGCCCTGCTGGCCCAGGTGCGCTCGCACGTCCGCCAGCACCTGGGCGACGCCGCGCTGAGCCCGCAGTCGATCGCCGACGCGCACCACGTCTCGGTCCGGTCGCTGCACCGGCTCTTCGAGGCCGAGGAGAGTACGGTCGCGGCGTACATCCGGGACGAGCGGCTGGAGCGGTGCCGCCGGGACCTCGCCGACCCGGCGCTGGGCGACCGGCCGATCCAGCTCATCGCCGCCCGCTGGGGCTTCCGCGACAAGGCCCACTTCAGCCGGGCGTTCCGGGCCTCGTACGCCGAGACCCCCCAGGCGTACCGGGCCCGCCACCGGCAACCGGCACGGATCGTCAACACCGCGGCATCCGCAATCAACTCGGAGCGGACATACTGATGGCGGGCCGGCGGCCGGGCGACCGGCGCGGCCCGCTGGTATCGGGGGGCCGTGGCGAGGCGCCCGCGGCAGCTCAGCCGCGGGCGACCGCCCGGTAACGCCAGCCACCCGCCCTCGACGGCCGTACCGGTCTCCGGCCCCGTCGTGCTTTCCCCCAGGACCGACGGCGGGGCCGGTCAGGCCGCCTCCTCCTCCAGCAGCACCAGGACGGCCTTCTCCACGGCCTCACGCGGCATGTCCGGCTCCACCGGGACCAGCACCCCGTCGTGGTAGAGGTCGACCACCCGCGGGTCCACGTAGGACGTACGGGCCACCGTGGGGGTGTTGCCGAGCAGCTCGGCGACCGAGCGCATCACCGCCGCCACCGCCCGCCTGCGGGCCGTCGTGGAGCGCTGCGGGCCGAACGTGGCCAGCTCGGTGGCGGCCAGCACCGTGGCGTGCCAGGTACGGAAGTCCTTGGCGGTCATCTCCCCGCCGCTGGCGTTGCGCAGGTAGTCGTTGACCTCGTCGCTGCGCACATCCCGCCAGGTCCGGCCGTCCCAGTAGCCGAACAGGCGCTCCTCGGACCGCCGCCGGCGGCGCAGGTTGGTCAGCACCCGGCACAGCTCCGGGTCCTCGATCCGGCGGACCTGCTCGATGCCGCCCTTGGCCGGGAACTCGAAGACCACGCAGCCGCCCCGCGAGCGGGCGTGCTCGGGGCGCAGGGTGGAGACGCCGAAGGTGGCGTCCTCGCCGGTGGCGTACTGGTCGCTGCCGACCCGGAACGTGCCCATGTCGAGCAGCCGGGCGACGGTGGCCAGGATCCGCTCCCGCCGCAGGCCGCGCAGCGCCAGGTCGTGCGCGACCCGGTCGCGCAGCACGGGCAGCCGGTGGGCCACCTCCAGCACGTGGTCGAACTTGGCCTCGTCCCGCTTCTCCCGCCACTTCGGGTGGTAGAGGTACTGCTTGCGCCCGGCCGCGTCGATCCCGGTGGCCTGGATGTGCCCGTTCGGGTACGGCGAGATCCACACGTCCCGCCAGGCCGGCGGGATGACCAGCTCCCGCAGCCGGGCCAGCTCGTCGGGGTCGCGCACCGGATCGCCCTTCGCGTCGACGAAGAGCCAGCCCTTGCCGCGCCGCCGGCGTCCGTACCCCGGCCTGCCCGGATCACTACGCCGCAATCGCACCGGAGACCCGCACCGCCCGTTCCGCCTCGTCCACGGCCGCCACCACCTCGTCGACCTCGATGGCCGCCAACGTCGGGTGGGTTCCTACCCCACCGGAAGAGGGCCAATCCGCGTCGGTCCCGGCACGGTCGGTGGCCCGAGCACCCGGTGCCGGGGGCGGTCGGGCGGCGGGCCCCAGTGCGCCGCCGGCACCGGCCCGAAGAGCACCACCGAGGCGGTGCCGTAGCCGGTGGCCAGGTGGGCCGCCCCGGTGTCCCCGCTGACCACCAGCCGCGCGCCGGCCACCAGCGCGGCCAGCTCGGCCAGGCCGGTGCGGCCGGCGAGCACCGCGGCCG
>NZ_MUYZ01000368.1:0-5705 GCF_003013775.1 Micromonospora sp. MH33 | reverse complement strand
TCCACGCGATGACCCAGCCGGTCACCGCACCCCTGAAAACCAGCTAACCAACTCTCCATCAAACCCGGGGCTTGACACCTCGCCGAGGTGTTCGGCTGTTCGCAGGCCACGATCACCCGATACCGCGAATGCCTGCGGCCGATCCTGCGCTGGTGACCCGCCCCGAGGTCGCGAGCGGCTCGACCAGGCCCGCCGGAGGGTGTGTTTGTGCCCGCGTTCGTCGCCCCGGTCGGCGAACGCGGGCAGTACCACCGGCTGTTCTCCGGCCGCCCGGTGGGGAGGTGAGCGCCAAACAGGCGGCCTACATCTACCGCGTCAACCGGCTGCGCGTTTCATGTGCGCAAGCGAATCCGGCCGTGGGCTTACGGATCGATATGATCTTCGGCCGACGTTCCAACCGGGGTGTCTCCGGCCTCGACCGGCCAGTAGCAGGTGCCGCGCACGATCTCGAGAACCGACAGGATGGCGTCACGCAGCGCCGGGGTAACCGCGACGGCACACCGTGACTGAGTCGAGTGTGGGCTCCCGTCGGCGTCCATGACGACCGCGCCTGCCTCGCGCGCGATGACGGCGCCGGCGGCGGTGTCCCAGGTTCCGTTCCAGATGCTGATGCTGGCATCGAGGGAACCTTCTGCGACGAAGGCCAGCTCGACGGCTGTGGAGCCCAGCCGGCGCAGCCCCTGGGCGCGGGTGGTCAACTCGCGATCCAGTTCCCGGCACAGCAGACCTTCGATTCCTGGTTGGGGTCCTCCGTAATCGGTGAGAGCGACCAACGCCTTGGACAGGTCGGCTGTTTTGGAAACTTGTATGCGAGTACCGTCGCGATAGGCGCCGCCAGCGCGCGTGGCCCAGTACCGGCGCGCGAGGAACGGGACCGCGATCACGCCGAGAATTGGGGTACCGTCGTGCACCAGGCCAAGCGAGATCGAGCTCAGCGGCAAGCCATGGCTGAAGTTGGTGGTGCCGTCGATGGGGTCGAGCACCCAGTAGGTATCGGGGTTACCCACCGCGCCGGTCTCCTCGCCGAGGAAGCCGATCCTTGTGTCGTCTTCGGTCAGTGCGGCGCGGACGAGGCGTTCGATGGCGATATCGGCGTCCGTGACGATCTCGTGGGCGTCCTTCTGCCGAACGGCCGTGACGGGGTTCGTCAGGATATAGGCGACTGCCCTGTCGATGACATCGTGGGCGACCGGCAGCAGCGGATCAGGGTCAGGCGTTGGCATGAACTTCGCCGTCCACTTCAGCCTTGACTGCCACTTCTTGTCGTCCCGTACGGGACGCGCCGCTCACTCACCGCCGCCTGGTGGGCCGATCTCGATCATCCGCTGCACCGACGCCCGGGCCCGTACGGCGACATCGTGATCAACCTTGACCTCGTCGGTGCCTTCGCGGAGCGCGCGCAGCAGAGCAGCCGGCGTGATCATCTTCATGAACCGGCATGACGCACGGTCGTTCACCGCACGGAACTCGGTGGCTGGCGCGGCCTTGCGTAGCTGGTGCAGCATGCCAACCTCAGTAGCGACCAGCACCGTGCCGGTGCCGGTCGTGCGCGCTGCCTCGACCATGCCGCTGGTGGACAGGATGTGGACCTTCTCCCGCGGCACCACGCCCTCTCCGACGAGGTACAACGCCGATGTCGCGCATCCACACTCCGGATGGATGTACAGGTCGGCAGTCGGGTGCGCAGCCGCACGCGCGGCGAGTTCCGGACCGTTGATGCCGGCGTGGACGTGACACTCACCGGCCCAGACGTGCAAGTTCGCCCGGCGCGTCTCCCGTTTCACATGAGCGCCGAGGAACTGATCCGGGCAGAACAGCACCTCCCGATCCGGTGGGATGGAAGCGACCACATCCACAGCATTGGACGACGTGCAGCAGATGTCGGTCTCGGCCTTCACGGCAGCGGTCGTGTTCACGTAAGACACGACAGCCGCCCCAGGGTGCTCACGTTTCCACGCACGGAGTTGATCGACGGTAATCGAGTCGGCCAGCGAGCATCCCGCGCGCGCGTCGGGGATGAGCACCGTCTTTTCCGGTGCCAAGATCTTGGCGGTCTCGGCCATGAAGTGCACACCACAAAAGACGATGGTGGCTGCATCGCTCGTAGCCGCGATCCGCGACAGGGCAAGGGAGTCGCCGACGTGATCGGCCACGTCCTGGATTTCTGGTAGCTGGTAGTTGTGTGCCAGTAGCACCGCGTCGCGTTCCCGCGCCAGGGCGCGGACCTCCTCCGCCCAGGTGCTGTCGGGCTCCAGTCGCCCGGATGGTGCGTTGTCATGGGCTGCGGCACCCATTGGGCCCTCCTCAGGCCGAGCACTCCGCAGTGGAGGGCTCAACGCTCGCGGACGTCTGTCCTTTCTCTGCGGATTCAGGTGCATGCCAACGGCTCAAGTCTGGGCGTATCCAGACATTTGGCGCTCGCTTGGCCCTTCCGGCCTGCCGCCGCGAAACTGCTGGCCAGTCGATCACGCGGTCCTTCGGACTGTCAATCATGCTGGTGCCAGAGAAATGGCGCCCACGCCGCTCGCGAGGCGCCCGTACGCAATGTTTTGACTCTTTTGGCGAGTTCCTGTCCCGCTTTGTCGTCCTGATCTGCATTCTGCGCGAGCCAGGTGACCATCTCGACCTCGAGAGCGTCCGCCAGCAGACCATATCCAGGCCAGTCGAGCACATCGAAACCATAGCTTTCCACGAATTCCCGATACTCGCCGGCCGAGTGCCATCCGAGCCGGTCGTAGTACACCGCGGCGGGCACGAGATCCAACTCGCGCGGTCCCACCGCCACGGTATCCAGATCGCCTAGCACCGGCCTGCCGCGGCGGTCCCGGAAGACGTTGCACACGTTCGCGTCGCCATGGACGACGCCCGGCCGGAGTGGGAACTCAAGCCGGGCGTACCTGGCCGCCAGACGGCCCAGCAAAGCGCTGAGGAACAGCCTGTCCTCGTCGGCCAGCGCCGTCGCGTTTGCGAGACAGCAACGCGCTCGACGGAACGGGTCCGCATGGGGCAATGCGATGTCGGCAGGCGGCTCCAGAGCGTGCAGTTGCCGGAGGAGGGACGCCAACTCTGCCGGGGTGCCGTAGCTGATCTCGTCCGCCACCGATTCCCACAGCGTCACGAAATGGTCGCCGATGCGCAGCGGCTGAGCTATCTCGAGCGGACGAACCGCGGGAACCGGCGACCCTGCCAGCCATCTGGCGACCTTGATCTCCCGCTCGGCCTCGGCCGTGCGGACGTCCCCCCGCCCGACTCGCGCCACGACAGTTCGTGAGGAGAGCCAGAACACCGCGTTCTCACCGAGACGGATCAGTTCTCCGCCGGAAGGGCTCACGTGAATCGTTGAGCATGCTTCGCGCAGAATCAGCCATGCGCGCTCTGCGTCGAAGGAGTCGCCCGGGACCTGCACCATAGGTCGTCCTTTGTCGGTCCGCGACGCGTTCGCGGTTTCGCCGTTGCACGAGCCCCTCGCAATACCGCCGGCGGGTGGAGCGCTCAGGGCTATAACGACGGCGACGGAACTCGCGCGTTGTGGTCAGTATGCCCAGAGACAATAAGGCAGGTGCCAAATGGGCAGAACCCCGGCTACGTTCCCGACCTGCTGCGCGCGAACCGGCGGGCCCTGGGCACTCGCCTCCTTGCTCTGCGGCGCCAGTTGCGATCTGCAAGGAACCCAACCGATTCCTTCCGTCCGTTTTGACGATGGCTTGCCAGTGTATGCACATAGAACAGGAGATGTCTGCTAATCGATTCCATGATGGAACTGGCGAATGCGACGAAACGGCCGGACCCGGGTCTCCATATCTGCCCATTTAGGCAGGCCCCGGCGCCGTCTCCGTCCGGGTTTGGTGACGGTGCGTTAGATGCCTGAACCTTTGGCCTCGACCTGCTCCAGAGCCCCGGTCAGGCCCGGCGCCTGCAGCCAGCACCGCCAATGCCTCGTCGGGTAGCGGTAGGCGGTGCCGCGCGACAGACCGGATCGCTGCGCCGATTTGAGAGATGCCGACGCCGCGGCTATGGCATTAGACCAGCCCGAACACGTTCTGTCGCCGGTGCCGAAGCCTCGCACGAGCAAGGCCGCGGACATTGCTTGACGACCAACAGGCGCGTGGGTACCTTGTGTGCCCAGAGATGGGAGTTTCATGGGTAACAATAACCTCGAAACCAGCCGCGTAGCGATATGCCCAGCACATCTAGAGAAGATGGCACGGCTCTTCGGGGCCCCGATAATCGCGTCACTGTCTACGATAAGTCCGCTCGGACAACCGCAGTCCAGTCCGTTGTGGGTCAAGTTCGACGATGGAGAAGTTCTGTTCTCCACGGCGGCGAACCGGCTGAAAGTCCGCTACATGCGGGCTAACCCCCGGGTCAGCCTTCTGGCGTGGGATCCGAATATCCCGGGTAGCTACATCGAAGTACGTGGCACTGCCTCGATGTCGTCTGAGGGAGCGATGGAGTTGATCGACGAACTGTCGCTCGCTTACCGCGGCACACACTGGACCCCCCAGCCGGGTGAGACGCGGGTCCTGGTACGCGTAACCCCGACGAAGACCTTCTCACGGGCCTGAAGTCCGCTCCACCGAGCAAACCCATCGCGCCGCGAGGAGGGCTCGTGCAAGGTACGGTCCAAGCAGTGCTGTTCGATGTCGACGACACGCTCATCGACTACGCAAGTGCGGAGCACGACGGAATCGTCAGCTACCTCCGCTCGCTTGGTGTAGAGGGTGATCTCAATGCGGCGGCGGCCAGGTTCGGGGAGCTACAAGCCTTCCACTTCAACCGATTCCTCGCGGGCCGGACCGACTACGTGGGGCAGGCGCGCTCACTCGCAGCGGACATGATGGCCTGGATGAAAGCGCCCTCGGCACCCGATCCCTACCGCTGGTTCCTGGGCTATCGAGAGCGTTACGAGGCGTCGCTGCGGCTTTTCCCCGATGTCCTCGATGGGCTCGCCTCATTAGGCAACGTGCCCCTGGGAATCGTGACCAACAGCGACACCGCCTTCTCCCGGGTCAAGCTCCAGCGGGTCGGTCTGCTCTCCCGGTTCAGGTGTGTTGTCGGCGTCGACGCGGCGGGAGCGTCGAAACCGCATCCCCGCATCTTCCACACGGGCTGCGCGGCATTGGGGTATCCACCGGCGGTAACCGCGTACGTGGGCGACAACAAGCTTGGAGACGCGGCGGCCGCCGACG
The DNA here is from genome assembly GCF_003013775.1 of Micromonospora sp. MH33. Classification (NCBI taxonomy): domain Bacteria; kingdom Bacillati; phylum Actinomycetota; class Actinomycetes; order Micromonosporales; family Micromonosporaceae; genus Micromonospora; species Micromonospora sp. MH33. The sequence continues at coordinate 516 of NZ_MUYZ01000368.1, read as the reverse complement.
AGGCCGGTCTCCTTGGCGTGTGGGTCAACAGGTCCGGTGCCGATGAGGACGGTGTGACGGACCTCCGGCAGCTCGCTGCGGTTCTCAAACTGGCGGAAGTTTCCCGTTTCTCATGATCGCCTCTGGCCTTCGTGCCGGCGGTGTGGTGCTCCCGCAGCCGGGTCACTCCCTTCTTCTCCGGTAGTGGCCCCTGACCTCCTCGTCGAGCTGGGTCGCGGTGGCGTCCGCCAAACCGGCCACCTCGTCCCGGCTGCGTGGCTCCACCCGCCGAAACCGGCCAGCAATCCGCGCCATCAGATCATCCAGACCTGCCGCCCACCCCGAAGATCACCCAGCGCCACAAGCGCGCCAGTCTACGATGGACGATCATGTGCTCTGACGCCTGACCCGCATCTGCGGCCCTAGCTGCGCAAACATCGTCAACGGAAGTGCGGCTGGAGTACTAGTAGTGCTTTGTTAGGTTGGGACGAGTTGGCGGCAGAGGGGGCAGAACCCGAGCCAGGTTGCGAGTAGGTA
>NZ_MUYZ01000367.1:0-5835 GCF_003013775.1 Micromonospora sp. MH33 | reverse complement strand
CTGCCCACCCCCTCGGCCGAGGCGGCGGAGCGGGTCCGGCAGCTCGCCCACCCGGCCTGGCCGCACCCGCCGGCCGCGTACGACGCCGCGGTGGCCCTGGCCACGCTGGACCTGTCCGACCTGCTCGCCCTGCTGGTGCACCCGCCGGCCGCGCCGGCCACCGCGCTGGGGCGGGTGCTCGCCGGCCAGGACCCGTCGCTGTGGGTGCGCTGCGTGCAGGCCTGGGCCTGCCTCGGCCTGCTGCACCACCGCACCGACGAGCCGTGGGCGGAGTCCACCCGGCGCCGGGTGCTGCTGGAACTGGTCTGGGGCGTGGAGGACTGGATCACCGAGGCGGCGCTGTTCGCCCTGGTCACCGCCGCGTGGGTGGACCCCGCCGTGCGCCCGGACGTGGCGCGGGCGGTTTCCGAGCGGCTCGCCGACGTGGCAGCCGTGGCCCGCGAGCGCCGGGTGCCGATCGCCGTCTCGCTGGCCCACCTGGCGCTGGCCACCCCGGACCTCGACCCGCCCACCCGCGAACTGGCCGACACCCTGATCACCGCCCCGGCCCCGGCCGCCTCGCCCGGCGCCCTGCACCGCCTCTGGCGCCGCCTCACCGCATTCGTCCGCGGCAACCCCTGAGCGGCCGCCCTCCGTCCGGGGTCGTCCGGAAAAGCGGCGCGGCCACGCCGTACCCGATGACGGGTCGGCGTGGCCGCGACGGGTGGGTCAGGCGACGGGGGCCTTGCCGAGGGCGGCCTCGGCCTGGTCCTCCGGGGTGGCGTCCGCCGGCGGGGCGTCGTTCGACGACCGCAGCGGGACCTCCTTGATGAACCAGGCGAGCACCGGGACCGCCACGGTGAAGAAGACCGCCCAGAAGAAGACGTTCGAGATGGCGTCGGAGAGCGCGCCGAGCACGACCTCCCGCACCGGGCCGGAGAGCTCCTTGAGCTTGTCCAGGTTCATGGCGCCACCCTCGCCACCGCCCCCGCCCGCGAAGGCCGGACCGGCGGCGGAGTCGGCGAGCCGGTTGGCGAAGATCGCGCCGAAGAGCGAGACGCCGAACGAGCCGCCGATCGACCGGAAGAAGGTGGCCGCGCCGCTCGCCGCGCCCAGGTCCTTCTGCTCCACGCTGTTCTGCGCGATCAGCATCGAGGTCTGCATGAGGAAGCCCATGCCGACGCCGAGCACCACCATGTAGAGCGAGGAGACGGCCTTGCTGGTGCCCAGGTCGAGCTGGGTCAGCAGGCCCATGCCGGCGGTCATGACCACGCCGCCGGCGATCGGGAAGGCCCGGTAGCGCCCGGTCTTCGTGATGGCCCGGCCGACCACCAGCGAGACCACCAGCATGCCGAACATCAGCGGGAGCAGCAGCAGGCCGCTGTTGGTGGCCGAGGCGCCCTGCACGGTCTGCTGGTAGAGCGGCAGGAAGTTCATCGCGCCGAACATGGCGAAGCCGAGCAGGAAGCCGATCACCGAGATGAGGGCGAAGTTCCGGTTGCCGAACAGGCCCAGCGGCAGGATCGGCTCGGGGGCGCGCCGCTCGACGAGACCGAAGGCCACCAGGGTGACCAGGGCGAGCGCGGCGAGGCCGAGGATCTGCGGGGAGACCCAGTCGTACTGGTTGCCGCCCCACGTGGTGACCAGCACGATCGCGGTGATGCCGACGGAGAGCAGCGCGGCGCCCAGCCAGTCGATCTTGTGCTCGGTGCGGTACTTCGGCAGGTGCATGGTGGTGGCGAGGACCAGCAGGGCCACGCCGCCCAGCGGCAGATTGACGTAGAACGCCCAGCGCCAGGAGAGGTGGTCGGTGATGAAGCCGCCGACCAGCGGGCCGGCCACCATGGCGATGGCCATGATGCCGGCGATCATGCCCTGGTAGCGACCCCGCTCGCGGGGCGGCACCAGGTCACCGATGATCGCCATGACGCCGACCATCAGGCCGCCGGCGCCGAGGCCCTGGACCGCCCGGAACGCGATCAGCTCGATCATCCCGGTGTCGACCCCGCCGAACACGCTGGAGCCGGACATGCCGCAGAGCGCGGACCCGACCAGGAAGACGACCACCGCGGTCAGGAAGACCGCCTTGCGACCGTAGAGGTCACCGAGCTTGCCCCAGATCGGGGTGGAGACGGTGGTGCCCAGCACGTACGCGGTGACCACCCAGGTGAAGTGGTCGGCCCCGCCGAACTCGAAGACGATCCGCGGCAGCGCGGTGCTGACGATCATGTTGTCGAGCATCGCGAGCATCATCGCGATCATCAGGCCGAACAGCACGACCCGGACGTTGGGTCTCGCCGTCACCTGGGCTGGTTGACTCATGGGTAAGCTCCCCCGAAGATCTGTGACCAACTTACTTGCCGTCCGGCTAGCTACCTTACTAGCCGGACGGTAAGTTGGGCAGTAGAAACCGTCAAGCGAATTGGGTGGTACGGGTGAGGGAGAGCACAGGCGGCACGCGGCAACGCATCCAGGCCGTCGCGCTGGAGCTCTTCACCGAGCAGGGGTACGAGAAGACCTCGCTCCGGGAGATCGCCGAGCGGCTCAACGTGACCAAGGCCGCCCTCTACTACCACTTCAAGAGCAAGGACGAGATCGTCAGCAGCTTCGTCGACGACCGGCTGCGCCGGATGGACGAGCTGATCGAGTGGGCCGCCACGCAGCCGGCCACGCTGGCGACCCGGCGCGAGCTGATCGGACGGTACGCGGACGCGATATTCGCCGGTGAGCTGCCGTCGGTGATGCGGTTCTTCGAGCAGAACCAGACGGTGCTCAAGAGCCTCACCGCCGGGCAGCAGATGCGCGACCGGATGATGCGGCTGGCCCACGAGCTGTGCCGGGGGGACGACTCCCCGGCCGCCCAGCTGCGCGCCACGCTGACCCTGTTCGCCGTGCACAGCAGCTGGTTCGCGGTCCGCACTCCGGGCATCACCGACGACGAGCGCCGGAAGATCGCCCTCGAGGTGGCGGACGAACTGCTCGCGAGGATCGCCGACGAATCCTGACCCGGGCCGGCCGCCGGCCGCCGGCGGGGTCAGGCGGGTGGCGTCAGGTCCAGGCGCAGGCCCAGCAGCTCGACGCCGGGCAGCGGGGTCCAGTCCTTCTCCGGCGCCCGCACGAAGCCCAGCCGCGCGTAGAGCCGCCGCGCCACGGGGGCCAGCCCGCTGCGTACGCAGATCACCACGGCCGAGCAGCCCAGCTCGGTGGCACGGGCCACGCAGGCCCCAACCAGGGCCGCCCCGGCGCCCCGGCCCTGCGCGGCGGGGTCGACGGCGAGCATCCGGAACTCGGCCTCGCCCGGGCCGGCGAGTTCGGCGTACGGGGTGCCGGGCAGCACGAACGTCACGGCGCCCACCACCTCCCCGGTGACCTCGTCGGCGGCGACCAGCACCTCGCCGGTCTCCGCACGGGTGGCCACGTCGGCGAGCACCGGGGCGTAGCCGGTCTCGCCCTTGAGCTGCCCGTCGGCCTCGTACGCGGCGACCGTCAGGCGGGCCACCGTCGGGAAGTCCGCCGGCTCGGCGCGGCGGACCAGCAGCCCGCTCAACCGATCACCGCGATCAGGTCACCGTCCTGCACGACGTCGCCCTCGTTGACCGCGATCTGCTGCACCACACCGTCGGACTCGGCGATCACCGGGATCTCCATCTTCATCGACTCCAGGATCACCAGCGTGTCGCCCTCGGACACGGTGTCCCCGGCCGACGCGACGACCTTCCAGACGTTCGCCACCATCTCGGCGCGGATCTCCTCGGCCATCTTCGGGCCCTCCCTCTCCACCGGCATTCCTGCGAACGGTATCCAATCATGACTCCGCTCACGTCCGGCACAGCGCGCCCGGCACGCCGGTTCCGCCCCCGCCGGTCCCCGGGCACCGCCGTCGGCACTAGCATCAGCGCCGTCGGTTCCCGGCGCCCGGGAACCGGTACGCGACCTCCGCCGCGCTCGCCCGCGGCCGGACCGTGACCAGCACAAGGAGGCAGAGCATGGCGAAGAAGGCCCGGAAGAAGAAGGCCCGGAAGAAGAGCGGCGCCAACCACGGCAAGCGCCCCAACTCCTGATTCCGGATCAGCGAGACGCCGGCCCCCGGGGCCGGACACACCGGTGGCCCGGGTCCAGACGGACCCGGGCCACCGGTGTGTTCAGCTCGTTCCCGCTGCCGTCAGTCGGCCAGCTCGCGGGACTCGGTGGTCTCGAAGACCACCAGCTCGGTCAGGCGGACCCGCAGCCGCTCGCGCAGCTGCTCCGGCGCGGTCTCGTTGCCGCAGCAGCGGGCGACCAGCGCCTTCACCTCCTGCTCGATGCCGTACTCGCGCAGGCAGGGCCCGCACTCGTCCAGGTGGTGCCGGATCAGGAGGCGGCGCTCCTCGCCGCACTCCAGGTCCAGGAAGAGGTAGACCTCCGCCAGCACCTCGCGGCAGTCCGTCTCGTGCGGCTCTCCACAGCTCACGGTCACACCTCCCGGCCGGCAGCGGCGGTCGAACCCTTCGACGGCGCGGCGCTGAAACCCCGCTCCGCCGCGTACTGCTCGAGCAGCTTGCGCAGATTACGACGGCCCCGGTGCAGCCGGGACATGACCGTGCCGATCGGCGTGCCCATGATGTCGGCGACCTCCTTGTAGGAGAAGCCCTCGACATCGGTCAGGTAGACGGCCAGGCGGAACTCCTCCGGCAACTGCTGGAGGGCCTCCTTGACGTCGCTGTCCGGCAGCCGGTCCAGCGCCTCGGTCTCCGCCGAGCGCAGTCCGCTGGACGTGTGCGACTCCGCCTCGGCGAGCTGCCAGTCGGTGATCTCGTCCGTGGGTGCCTGCACCGGCTGGCGCTGCCGCTTCCGGTAGGAGTTGATGTAGGTGTTCGTCAGGATCCGGTACAACCAGGCCTTCAGGTTGGTGCCCTGCTCGAACTGGTGGAAGGCGGCGTACGCCTTCAGGTACGTCTCCTGGACCAGGTCCTCGGCATCCGCCGGGTTGCGGGTCATCCGCAGCCCGGCAGCGTAGAGCTGATCGACGAAGGGCATCGCGTCCCGCTCGAAGCGGGCCCTGCGCTCGTCCGTCTTCTCGGTCGTCAACACGTCCCCTCGCGTCGGATGCTTTCCCGCCGAGGATACGCGTACCCACCTGTCGGCAGATTCACTTCCGGACTCTGTGCCGGTGCTCACGGCCGTCGCCCCCGCGGGCCACTCCGGCGCGTCGAGCAGCTGCCTGAGCTGCCGCGCGTCCCGTTCGTCCCGCTCCCGGCTCCGTGTCTCGGTCGGCACCGGTCACCCCCCTCGGCTGGAAATGTCTCCGGAGGTAGTAACGCGCGCCGTGGGGCGGGACATTCCGTCACCGCCCCACCCGTTCCTGGTCCCGGCCTCGGCCGCAACCGACGCTGGGACCAGGAAGGGCCTGGGAGGGTGGCCCCGGACGCCCGAACCGGACGCCCGACACCACCCGTAGCAACGACCCGCCGCCACGGACGGTCACGCCGCCCCGGCGCCGCCGCCGCGTGTCGCCCCGCCCGGCGCTGGACCGTCGCGGGCCGGGAGACACGGTCAGGTGGGCAGCCAACCCTGGCCACGCAGCCAGTCGCGGACGACGGCGGCCGTGGCCGCCGGGTCGCCGCGAAGGTCGTGCCGCTCCCCCGGGCGGGTCACCACCTCGACGCCGGGGCCGGGCTCGGGCACCCCGAACGGGTCCCGGTCGCCGTTGACCACCAGCGTGGGCAGGCCGGTACGCAGTTCCTCGGCCCGCGACCGTTCCGGGCGCCCGGGCGGGTGCAGCGGGAACGCCAGCGCGACGATCCCGGCCGCGCCGACGGTGTGCGCGGTGCGGCAGGCGACCCGGGCGCCGCTGGACCGGCCGCCGACCAGCCAGCG
>NZ_MUYZ01000366.1:0-5869 GCF_003013775.1 Micromonospora sp. MH33 | reverse complement strand
GGCGCCGCCGCCGGGGCAGCCGCAGCTTCGGCCGCCGCGGTCGGGGCAGGCGCAGGCGGGGCAGCTGGAACCGGGGCAGCCGGAGCCGGGGCAGCCGGAGCCGGCCGACCCGGGGCAGCCGGCGGGGCACCCAGGCCGGGAAGAAGTACCAGGCCAGCGCGACCAGCAGCGCCCCGGCCAGCAGGAGCAGGGCGGCCAGCGGCAGCGGTACGGCGTCCCCTAGCGCGGCGACCGCCTCGGTCCACCACCGGCTCACCTCGGCACCGCCAGCAGGACGGGCTCCGGGGTGCCGGCCGGTGCGCGGGACAGCCGGATGTCCAGCCCCTCGGTGCGCATCCGGGTCTCCAGGTGCAGCACCGCGTCCAGGCAGGCCAGCGCGGGGTACGCGACCGCGTTGACCGCCACCCAGGCGACGGTGGCGACCGGCAGCGCCCAGGCGGAGACGTCGAAGAGGCCCAGCAGGCCGAGGCCGTGGTAGACGCCCAGCCCGATGCCGAGCCGGATCAGCCACCAGCCCAGGTAGCCGAGCAGCCGGATCGCGGCGGCCCGCCCGCCGACCCGGACCGCCAGCCGCAGCGCCCGCCCCGGCGCCCGGTACGCCGCCACCCGGTCCACCACGAGCACCGGCACCACGGCGCCGAGCACCCCGTACGCGACGAACCAGGCCGGCCCGGCCAGCCCGGCGAGCAGGACGGTCGCCCCGACCGCGGCCCCGGCCAGCAGGGTGGCCCCCCAGCGGGCGCCGTGCAGCAGTTCGCGTGCCCCGGTGCGGCGGCCCAGCAGGGCGGCCCCGGCACCCCGGGCGGCCGGGTTGGCCAGCAACGCGATGATCATGGCCTCGGTGCCGGCGCCGAGCGCGAGCAGGAGCCAGTACCACCCGAGCCGGTCCGGGTCGAACCACCACTCGGGCGGCCGGGCACCGGCCAGCACCCGCAGCGGGTGCAGCAGGGCCTGCTCGCCGAGGGCCAGCAGGACGGCCAGCGGGACGAGCACCCGGGCCTGGTTGCGCAGCAGCAGGACGGCCGAGTCGAGCAGCTCACCGACCGTCAGCGGACGGCGCGGGAGCACCGCGGTCGGGCCGACGTCGGGCACGGGGTACTCCTGGCGAGCGGGTCGAGGTGGCGGGCGGCGACACGCCCGAGGGATCATGGTTGCACGGCGCGTCCGCGCCCGGTGGACCCGTCCGCCACGACGCGCAACGCGGGCGGCCACGCCGTCAGCTGTGGTGCCGGACCGCCCTCGGCGCTACGGTGCCGTGAAGACGGCGGACCCTACGAACGAACGGGGATGGAACGATAAACCCCATGAGAGCCCGGGTACTGGTGGTCGACGACGACCCAGCACTCGCCGAGATGCTCGGCATCGTCCTGCGCAGCGAGGGCTTCGTGCCCTCCTTCGTCGCGGACGGAGAACGGGCACTGGCCGCGTTCCGTGACAGTCGGCCCGACATCGTCCTGCTCGACCTGATGCTGCCCGGCATGAGCGGCATCGACGTGGCCCGGGCCATCCGGGGCGAGTCCGGCGTGCCGATCGTGATGCTGACCGCCAAGAGCGACACGGTCGACGTGGTGCTCGGGCTGGAGTCCGGGGCCGACGACTACGTGGTCAAGCCGTTCAAGCCCAAGGAGCTGGTGGCCCGGATGCGGGCCCGGCTGCGCCGGGGCGAGGACGTGGCGCCGGAGCTGCTCACCATCGGCCCGCCCGGCAACCAGATCACCATCGACGTGCCCGCGCACACGGTCAGCCGGGACGGGGAGGAGGTGAAGCTGACGCCGCTGGAGTTCGACCTGCTGGTCGCGCTCGCCCGCAAGCCGCGCCAGGTCTTCACCCGGGAGGTGCTGCTGGAGCAGGTCTGGGGCTACCGGCACGCCGCCGACACCCGCCTGGTCAACGTGCACGTGCAGCGGCTGCGCGCCAAGATCGAGCCGGATCCGGAGCGACCCGAAATCATCCTCACCGTGCGAGGCGTGGGCTACAAAGCGGGCACCGGATAGCCTGGTCATCACTGTGGTGACCTCCCCGCCCCCCGACTCGCCGACCGCCGCGTCCCGCCGGCTCCCCGCCGCGCGGGCGCTGTGGCGCGTCCTGGCCGGCCGTGCGGCCCGGCTCACCGCCGGCGTCCACCAGACCTGGCGGCGCTCGCTCCAGGTCCGTGTGGTGACCATCACACTGGTGGCGTCCAGCCTGCTGGTGGGCGGGTTCGCGTACCTGATCGCCGACAAGCTCACCAACATCCTGCTGGAGAACGCCGAGACCGACGTCCTGCTGCGGCTGCAGAACGGCAGCGACTACGCCTCGAAGCAGTTCAACCTCTACAGCCAGCCGCAGGAGGCCCAGCTCCAGGACACCATCGACGGCACGGTCAACTACCTGGCCGGCGGTGACCCGGCGCAGACCAGTGGCGTGGTGGTGGCGATCACCGCCGACAACTTCGCCGGCTACATCGAGTCCCGCACCTCGCCCGACGTGCAGGTACGTCCGTTGATCAGCCGGGAGCTGCGGGCCTCGGTGGCGGCCGGGAACGTCGCCCACCAGGTCCGCACCGGCATGCTCGACGGCCAGCGCACCAAGTACCTGGTCTACGGCTCCCCGGTGCCGACCCGGTTCGGGCAGGTGGAGCTCTACTACCTCGTACCGCTGGCCCGGCAGGACACCACCGCGGCCGACGCCCGGGCCACCGTGGTCGCCACCGGCGCGGCCCTGGTGCTGCTGCTCGGCCTGCTGGCCGCCCTGGTCACCCGCCTGGTGGTGACCCCGGTGCGAGTGGCCGCCCGGACCGCCCAGCGGCTCTCCGCCGGCCTGCTCGACCAGCGGATGGTGGTCAACGGCGAGGACGACCTGGCCCTGCTCGCCGCCTCGTTCAACCAGATGGCGACCAACCTGCAACGGCAGATCCTCCGGCTGGAGGAGATGTCCCGGCTGCAGCGCCGGTTCACCTCCGACGTCTCCCACGAGCTGCGGACCCCGCTGACCACGGTCCGGATGGCCGCCGACCTGATCTTCGCCGAGCGCGGCGACTTCGACCCGGCCGTGGCGCGCAGCGCCGAGCTGCTCCAGGCCGAGCTGGACCGGTTCGAGGAGCTCCTCACCGACCTGCTGGAGATCAGCCGCTTCGACGCCGGCTTCGCCATGCTCGACAGCGAGCCGACCGACCTGGTGCCGGTCGTGCACCGGGTGGCCGAGCGGCTGGCCGGGCTGGCCGAGCGGGTCGGGGTGGCCATCGAGCTGGACCTGCCGGACAGCCCGGTGATCGCCGAGGTGGACCCGCGCCGGGTCGAGCGGGTGCTGCGCAACCTGGTCGGCAACGCGGTCGAGCACGGTGAGGCCAAGCCCGTGCGGATCACCCTCGGCATGGACCAGAGCGCCGTGGCGATCACCGTGCGGGACCACGGCGTCGGGCTCAAGCCGGGCGAGGAGAAGCTGGTCTTCAACCGGTTCTGGCGGGCCGACCCGTCCCGGGCCCGGCAGACCGGCGGCACCGGCCTGGGCCTGTCGATCAGCCTTGAGGACGCCCGGCTGCACGGCGGCTGGCTGGAGGCGTGGGGCGCGCCCGGGCAGGGCGCCCAGTTCCGGCTGACCCTGCCGGTCCGCGCCGGCGACCGACTGACCACCTCGCCGCTGCGGCTGGTGCCGGCCGACGCCACCCTGCCGTTCGGCGGTCCGCGTGACGGCGGGCTGCTCGCCATCGGGCCGGGCACCGACGCCGGCGTGCTGGCCGTCGGGCCGGCCGAGGGCACGGACCGCGCCGAGGTGACGTCGTGAGGCGGCGGCTGCTGAGCGCGCTGCTGTCCGGCGCGCTGCTGTCCGCCGGGCTGGCCGGGTGCGGCATCCCGGACCAGACCGAGGTCCAGGTCGACGGCCGGGGGCCGGCCGGCGAGTCCGGCTCGCTGAACGGCAGCGGCAGTCAGCCGCCGACCCGCAGCGCGACCGAGGACCCCAAGCAGTTCATCCGCGACTACCTCGCGGCGGCGGCCGGCGAGCGGGAGCAGGCGTACGACCGGGTCAAGCAGTTCATCGCGAACGAGGCGCAGGGCCGGCTGCGGAAGAAGCAGAGCAGCGAGGTCGAGCTGACCGTGGTCCGGCTGCTGGAGTCCCCGGAGAGCCGGCTGCTGACCAATCAGGGCATCTGGCAGGTCAAGGTCCGGGTGCAGCAGGTCGGCGTGCTGCGCGCCGACGGCACCCTGGACGCGCCCGCGGCCCGGGATACCGAGTACGTGTTCCGGCTCCGTCCCGCCGATTCCGGCAGCCAGGGGTTGGTGATCACCGACCTGCCCAACGTGCTGCTGCTCAGCGACGAGGCGCTGCGCCAGTACTACGGCACGCACACCATCTACTTCTGGAACTCCGACCAGAGCCGCCTGGTGCCCGACTGGCGGTACCTGCCCAACGCGGTGCCCGTCGAGCGGCGGGTCACCGAGGTCGTGCGGTGGCTGACCGGCGGCCCCTCCGAATGGCTCGCCCCGGGGGTGACCAAGGTGCCCGACGGCACCGCGCCGATCAACAACGCCACCGGTGCGGACCAGCACTGGGAGGTCAACCTCACCATGCCGGGGGCCGACGACAAGAAGCTCGGCCTGCTCGCCACCCAGCTTGCGTGGTCACTGCCGGAGCTGGCCGGGCAGCTCGACCTCAAGATCCAGAACCAGAAGCGGCGTACGGTCGACCTGCGGCAGGAGCGGGCCGACAATCCCGTGTACCCGACGCTGAGCGCCCCGGAGCGGTTCTGCGTCTACGACGGGGCGATCCACCCGCTCGCCATCGCCAGCGAGCCGGTCGGCACGGTGCCGGTCACGGCCGCGGCCAACCGGAGCGTGGTGTCGGCCGCGCTCAGCCGATCCGGCGACGAGGTGCTGGCGGCGCTGGTGACCCGGTCGGGCCAGCAGCAGCGGCTGCTGGTCGGGACCGGTCCGAGCCCGGTGAGCGTGTTCAACAGCAGCTCCCACGCCTACCGCTCGATCGGCCGCCCGATCTGGCTGCGTTCCGCCGATGCGCGGCACCCCTCCGGCCTGGTGGTGGCCGACGGCACGCTCTACCAGTTCGACGGTGGCGCGGGGATGAGCCGGGTGACCATTCCCGGCCAGGTCCCCGTCCCCGGCTCGGTCACCGCGGTGGCCGCCTCGCTGGAGGGGCACCGGATCGCGCTGATCATCGGTGGCGCGCTCTACGTCGCGCCGGTCAACGTCGACGGCGGCGAGGTCAGCGTGGGCGCGCCGCGGCCGCTGACCACCCGGCTCACCAGGCTGACCGCCGTCGACTGGTACGCGGAGAACCAGCTGGTCTTCGCCGGCAGCGACGGCCGCCAGCCGGCCATCTACCAGACCACCGTCGACGGCGCCGGGGAGTACGCGCTCAACCGGGACACCGGTGCGACGGTGTCCCACCTGGCCGCCTACCCGGGCGGCGCGGTCGGGCCGCTGCCCTCCCTGTCGTACATGTACCAGGCCACCGCGGCCTACCGGAACAACCCGCTCGGCAAGATCGAGCGGTCCCAGGTGCGGGACGTGGCGGCGGATGCCAAGCCCTCCGACCCGAGCGCCCCGTTCTTCTTCTACTGAGAGGCGCCGGTGCGGGACCTGGGCGGACTCTGGTCGGACCTGACCGATCTGGTGCTGCCGGCCGGCTGCGCCGGCTGCGCGGAGCGGGTGTCCGGCCTGCGGCAGGGTTTCTGCCCGCGCTGCGTCGGCGAGCTGGAGTCGCTGCGCCCCGCGCCGACCCGCCCCGATCCGGCCCCGCCCGGCCTGCCGTCCTGCGTCGCCCTCGGGCCGTACGGGGGTGCGCTGCGCAACGGGCTGCTGGCGTACAAGGAGCGGGGCCGGCACGGGCTGGCCCGGCCGCTGGGCGCGCTGCTGGCCGAGGTGGTCGCCGCGGC